>NZ_JBXWOS010000005.1:0-217683 GCF_059611005.1 Ruegeria sp. CDSB117 | reverse complement strand
TCCGTGTGGGCCAATTTCTGTTCTCCTTGCTTTTCAGCAAGATAGGGGAATTGTCGCAACCCAGTTTAGAATGTGCCTCTATTGGCGTTTCTCGCAAAGTGCCTCATGTACAGTGACAACCATTGAGGCTGTGTCTCAGTCCAGATTACCCGCGCACAGTTCGGTCGTGACAGAGCCGATTGGCTATTCTGGTGGAATTTGATCCAGAAACTTCGGCAACGTGCGAGCATCTTTGACGTTGCTGCAGCTCGATCGACCGCGGGTTTCAATGGACCTTTGGAACAATGACACAGTATTCTCACGTTCAGCGTCTTTAGACGTCGACACTGTGTGCTGAAATCCGGAATAGATCTTTTCAACCCGATCAGGTGCAAGAGACTGGCGACGAACCCGGTCGTTTGTCTCAGCGGTGATCTGAGCAGCACTTTCATGGGCGGCTAAGCCGGGAAACGCTTGGCTTACTCGCGCGACAACCGAGATGAATAGTAGTATGCAATCGCTTGGGTTCGGTTCTTTACGGCCAGTTTCTCATAAATGTTGGACAAGTGAAATTTGACCGTGTTGGTGGAAATCTGAAGCTCCTTCGATAAATCCCGGTTGGACATACCCTGTGCCAGAGCCTCGAGAATCGCGCGCTCTTTGCGGGACAGGCTTTGGATGGGGTCCTGCTGCATTTTGCGGACGTCAACGAAGGGAAACACCATCTTGCCATCGGCGACGTCTGCACAGGTTTTCAGCAAGCCTTCGACCTCGCCAGATCGCGCAGCAAACCCGGCGGCCCCCGCTTGCATTGCCAGTCTTGGAACGTCACCGGACGTATCGCCGTAAACGACAAACCGTGGTGCATTGGCCTGTTCGCGCAGCACCTCAATCAGTTTGGCTGCACCCAAAACGGGAAGATTCCAGTCGATAACCCCGACTTTCACCGGAACCCGCATCACCGTCCCCAAAAAGCCTTCGGCCGTCGCCGAGGTCGCAACAAGCGAGAATCGTGAGTCGCGTTCAAAGATCTCCGACATGGCCGACAGGACCAGAGGATTGCTGTCGGCCAGCATGACGTCAATCGGTGTCTGTACGGTTTCAACCATCTGATTTCTGTCCAATTTCCGCAAAAACTACCCGTATAGGTAGGTGGAACTTCAGTATACCTTTGTATTTTTACCTAAACGGGTGGGAAATTTCCCACCCAAATAGCCATCCTAAAGCAGTAGTAAGTTACGTTGTGTCACGAGGCAAGTCCGCGTTTCCTAATTGGCAATGCAACCCAATGGGCCCAGGTGCCCCTTCAAATGCCGAGGACGTCAACCGATGACATTTCAGATTTTCCCTCCGCTTGAGATCCCCGAGACCTTGGCCGCTGGTCCCGGGCCGGGCAATACGGATGCACGTGTTCTGCAAGCTTTCACCAACGCGGGCGTGGCCGATCACATGCAGGGCGATGTTCTCAGGGGCATGGTTGAATGCAAACACATGCTTCGCAAGGTCTGGGGCACCCAAAACGCATATACTTTCGCCGTCGCCGGGACAGGTTGGAGCGCGCTGGACACCATGTTCTCTGCCGTCATGCCCGGTGACAAGGTCGTGGCCTTTGCCAACGGAACCTTCTCCGGGATCGACGCGCTGACTTTGCGGATCAAGGCGGCCACACCAGAGGAACATGCCGCCAATCCGCTGGATCCTCAGGCAGCAAGTGTCACAGTGATTGATGTTCCGCATGGTCAGCCGGTGACTGGTGAAATGGCCGAGGACGCGTTGGCGGAACACAAGCCCAAATGGGCTTTCATGGCGCATTGGGAAACCGGGTCTGGCCGTGTTAACGACCTGCGCGGGTTTTCGGAGGCGTGTGAACGCCACGACGTCATGGGTTTGATCGATGCGGTTTCGTCGCTGGGCGTCGAGGACTTTTCGATTGATGACTATCCGGGGATCGCTGGTTGGGCCTCATGCCCACAAAAGGGTCTTTGTTGCCTGCCTCTGACATATGCGCCCGTCAGTTTTACGGACACCTATATCGAAGCCCTCAGGACCAATGGCGCTTACACTTACGTACACAATCCGATTTTCGAAGCCCGGCACTGGGGCATTGTAGACGGTCAGGATGTTGAAAAAGGGACCTATCACAGAACGCATTCCGGATACGCCGTCGCCGCGTTCCATGAGTCCCTGCGTCTGACATTGCAGGAAGGTCTGGCCAGACGGTCGGCATCCTACAAGACCCACGAGCGCGTGCTGCGCGACGCCGTAACAGCCATGGGGTGCGAGGTGACCTCGGATATGCCCAGCCTTGTTGTGCTCAACCTGCCGCCGGAACTGGCTGGTCGCGAAATGGAATTGGTGCAGAATTGCCGGGCACAGGGCTTTGGCATCTGGCCGACGCTGAGCGTGCCGGTTCAGGTTCGCATTGGCATTCTCAATCAGCTCAACCGACAGGCCGTCAGCCGCATCGTGCGTCTATTTGCCGAGGCCATCCGGGAACTGGGCGGTCAGATCGAATTCGAAGAGATCGAGGCGCTGCTCGAAAGCCGGTACGGCACGTCGATCGCGGCTTAATCACACTGCATGAACGGGAGGATTGCAGATGGATATTCATGAATATCAGGCGAAAGAGGTTCTTTCGAATTTCGGTGTTGCCGTGCCGTCGGGCGCTTTGGCTTACAGCCCTGAACAGGCGGCCTACCGCGCGCGTGAACTGGGCGGAGACAAGTGGATTGTCAAAGCGCAGGTTCATGCCGGCGGCCGCGGCAAGGCGGGTGGCGTCAAGCTGTGCAACACTGAAAATGAGATCTACCAGGCCTGTGACGACCTGTTTGGCCGCAAGCTTGTGACACATCAGACAGGACCCGAGGGCAAGGGTATCTACCGTGTTTATGTCGAATCTGCCGTGCCTATCGACCGCGAGATTTATCTGGGCTTCGTGCTGGATCGCTCCAGCCAGCGGGTGATGATCGTTGCCTCGTCAGAAGGTGGGATGGAGATCGAAGACATCTCGGCCGAGCGCCCCGACAGCATCGTGCGGTCTATTGTGGAACCCGCTGTGGGCCTGCAAGAGTTTCAGGCGCGCGAGATCGCGTTCAACCTTGGGCTGGAACCGCGTCTGGTTCAGCAAATGGTGCGGACATTGCAGGGCTGCTATGCCGCGTTCAGCGAACTGGACGCCACGATGGTTGAAATCAACCCGCTGGTCGTCACAGGTGACGACCGCGTGTTGGCATTGGATGCCAAGATGAGCTTTGATGACAACGCCCTGTTCCGGCATCCCCAGATTTCTGAACTGCGCGACAAAAGCCAGGAAGACCCGCGCGAAAGCCGCGCGGCGGATCGCGGTCTTTCCTATGTTGGGCTAGAGGGCAATATCGGTTGCATCGTGAACGGCGCCGGTTTGGCCATGGCCACGATGGATACGATCAAACTGGCCGGAGGAGAGCCCGCAAACTTCCTCGATATTGGCGGTGGCGCGTCTCCAGAACGAGTGGCCAAGGCGTTCAGGCTGGTTCTGTCGGACAACAATGTTCAGGCGGTTCTGGTCAACATCTTCGCCGGGATCAACCGTTGTGACTGGGTTGCCGAAGGCGTCGTACAGGCACTGCGCGAGATCGAGATCGACATTCCGGTCGTTGTGCGCCTTGCTGGAACGAATGTCGAAGAGGGCCAGAAAATTCTGGCCAAATCCGGTCTTCCGATCATCCGCGCCACTACTCTGATGGAGGCCGCAGAACGCGCTGTCGGCGCGTGGCGCAACGATCTGTCCCAAAACACCAAGATGAGGGCTGTGTAATGAGCATTCTCCTCGACCGCGACACACGGGTTATCGTTCAGGGCATCACCGGACGCATGGCGCGCTTTCATACGAAGGACATGCTGGCCTATGGCACAAACGTCGTTGGCGGTGTTGTCCCCGGCAAAGGCGGCGAAACCGTCGAGGGTGTGCCGGTTTTTGACACCGTCAAACAGGCCGTCGAAGCCACCGGAGCGGATGCCAGCCTTGTTTTCGTACCCCCACCGTTCGCCGCGGATTCCATCATGGAGGCCGCCGACGCAGGTATTCGCTATTGCGTGTGCATCACCGATGGCATCCCGGCGCAGGATATGATCCGGGTCAAGCGCTACATGTATCGCTATCCCAAAGACAAACGCATGGTGCTGACCGGACCAAACTGCGCGGGTACAATCAGCCCAGGTAAAGCGCTGTTGGGGATCATGCCCGGACACATCTATCTGCCGGGCAATGTCGGAATCATTGGCCGCTCGGGGACGCTTGGATACGAGGCTGCGGCCCAACTCAAGGAACGTGGTATTGGCGTTTCGACCAGCGTGGGTATCGGTGGTGATCCGATCAATGGATCTTCGTTCCGCGATATCCTTGAGCGGTTCGAACAGGACGAAAGTACCGAAGTCATCGCCATGATCGGCGAGATCGGTGGCCCGCAGGAGGCCGAAGCCGCGGAATACATCCGCGATCATGTGACCAAACCCGTCGTCGCCTATGTCGCAGGCTTGACCGCACCCAAAGGCCGGACGATGGGCCACGCGGGCGCGATCATCTCGGCCTTTGGCGAAAGCGCGTCCGAGAAAGTCGAAATCCTTTCGGCAGCCGGCGTCACGGTCGCTGAAAATCCCGCGGTCATCGGCGATACCATCGCCCGCGTCATGGGAAAGGCTGCGTAATGGTTAAACCTTCGGTTCTTGTTACCCGTCGCTGGCCTGCTGCCGTCGAGGCGCAGTTGGCCGAGAATTACAACGTCGTTCTGAATACCGGGGACAAGCCCATGTCCCCGGCTGAAATACGGGATTGCTTGAAACACTATGATGCGGTGTTGCCCACCGTCACAGATACGTTGAACGCCGAGGCACTGGACGTTTCAGCGGCGCAAACCAGGATCCTTGCCAATTACGGGGTCGGCTACAGCCACATCTGCGAACCCGCGGCCCGCGAATTGGGCATGACGGTTACAAACACGCCTGACGTTCTGTCCGAATGCACTGCTGATATTGCGATGACGTTGCTGCTGATGGTGGCGCGCCGTGCAGGTGAGGGAGAGCGTGAGTTGCGCTCGGGCAACTGGACCGGATGGCGGCCTACACATCTGGTGGGCACCAAGGTCAGTGGCAAAACTCTGGGCATCATCGGCTACGGCCGCATCGGACAAGAGATGGCCCGCCGGGCGCACCACGGGTTCGGGATGGATATCATTGTCTACAACCGCAGCAAGGTGGCGCCGGATGTACTGGCCCGATGCAACGCAACTCAGGTAGATACGATTGACGATCTGTTGCCACAGTGTGACTTCGTTTCGTTGCATTGCCCAGGTGGTGTTGCGAACCGGCACCTGATCAACTCGCGCCGGTTAAGCCTGATGAAACCCGACGCCTTTCTGATCAACACCGCGCGCGGTGAGGTGATCGACGAATGGGCACTGATCCAGGCGCTGATGTTTGACATGATCGGCGGAGCGGCGCTGGATGTTTTCGATGGCGAACCCCGCATCAGCCCGGACCTGTTGCAATGCGACAACCTCGTGATGCTGCCGCATCTGGGCAGCGCCACGCGCGAGGCGCGCGAAGCGATGGGGTTTCGCGTTCTGGATAACCTCAACGACTTTTTCGCCGGACGCGCGCCCCGAGATCGCGTGATCTGAGGCCAACCCCGATCACTCTGAACCAAAAGACGAAGGACCCAAACCATGAGCTTTCATTCCATCGACCAGGCACCCGCCCGCCTGAACCGCAGCGAACTTGCCGTTCCGGGCAGCCAGCCTGGTATGTTCGAAAAGGCCGCGAAATCAGATGTGGACGTCATTTTTCTTGACCTCGAAGACGCTGTTGCCCCGGACGAAAAGGAACAGGCGCGTAAGAATATCATCGAGGCACTGAATGATATCGATTGGGGTTCCAAAACCATGTCGGTTCGGATCAACGGGCTGGATACCCATTACATGTATCGCGACGTGGTCGATGTGGTCGAACAGGCTGGTGAGCGGCTGGACCTTATCATGGTCCCAAAGGTAGGCACCGCCGCAGACGTCTATGCTGTTGATATGCTTGTCACTCAGATCGAGGATGCCAAAGGATACAAGAAGCGGATCGGTTTTGAACACATTATCGAAACTGCATTGGGCATGCAGAACGTCAGCGAGATCGCGGCCGCCTCAAAACGCAATGAAAGCCTGCATTTTGGGGTTGCCGATTATGCCGCTTCTACCCGCGCGCGGACGACGATCATCGGTGGGGTGAACCCGGATTATTCGGTTCTGACAGACGCGGATGCTGATGGTGGCCGTCTGACTCATTGGGGCGACATGTGGCACTATGCACTAGCCCGCATGGTCGTTGCTGCCCGTGCTAACGGTCTGCGCCCAATCGACGGGCCTTTCGGAGACTTTCAGGATCCTGACGGCTACAAGGCTGCGGCAAAACGTGCGGCCGTTCTGGGCTGCGAAGGCAAATGGGCCATCCATCCCAGCCAGATTGCATTGGCGAATGAGGTCATGTCCCCATCTGACGCCGAGGTGAACAAAGCGCAGCGTATCCTTATCGCCATGTCCGAGGCCGAGGCATCCGGGAAAGGTGCCGTGTCGCTGGATGGACGATTGATCGACTATGCCTCGATCCGTCAGGCAGAAGTATTGGTCGAAAAGGCAGGCCAGATAGCAGCGGCATAAACCAAGGTAGACCAAGCATCACTTGGCGCGGGGTCGTTCAGACCCTGCGTTTCGATTTTACGACTACGATCGGAAACGCATGGCCGCGACAACCCCTGCGGACTTGTTCCTTGCTTTCAACCCCACGATCGGTTCAAACTAGGTCCTCGCCAATTGATGTTCGGCTGCCCTAAAGATTGATTGGATCTTGAAAGGGGATATTGCGCTGATAAAGAACAACAAGATCTCGTCGAATGTTAGCACCCACAGACAAATCGAAGACCGAACAGCAGATAACTTTCGAGATTTTTGTTCAGGCGGAATTTGCCTATCTGGAGCTGTCATCCATCATTGCCGTTTTGCAGACGGCAAACGATGTTCTCAACCGCGATCTTTTTCGGTGGCAGATTACGTCGGACACGCCCGGCTTGGTGTCCAGCAGTTCAGACCTGATTGTGCGGGCAACGCCTGCCATCTCTGACCAGTATCTGAGCGATTGCCTGTGTGTCGTGGGCGGTCAATTGGGAAATGTCAGTACATGGTTGCGACGCGTCCGGGCAATGCAAAAACACAAACGACCGGTTGCCTTGTTTTCGGACGCGGCACGCGAATACATCAAGGCGACAGTGCAACAATCCGGGCCGGTCACGGCACATTGGCGCGACATTGGGTTGCTGCGTGAGATAGGGGATTACCCCATGCTTTCTGAAAGTCTTGTTGCCCGAAATGGAACAGTGCTGACTTGCGCCGGGCACGGTCATACCGCCGAGGCGATCATCGGCGTTCTTGCCGAGGTTCTTGAGCCTCAAGACAGGGCTGAACTGGCCTGCCAATTGATGCTGAACGACGTTCGGGGCCACGCGCAAGAGCAACCCAAAGGTCTGAGCGCGAACCCGAATTTCCTGGAAAAGCGGCTGCAAAACGCGATCCGCATCATGGAAGAAAACACCGAACACCCGTTGCCAACGGCCAGCCTTGCCCGCCGCGTGGGCGTATCCACCCGGCAGCTAGAGCGTCAGTTCATGCTGCACCTGAGCACATCGCCCGGAAAATTTTATAGAAAGATCAGGTTGAAAAAAGCGTTTACCCTGGTCTCGAACTCGCAAATGCCGATTATTGACATCGCCATTGCTTGCGGTTTTGCGTCAACCTCTACGCTTGCCCAGACATTCAAGGCCGAATACGGCAAAACACCAAAACAACTGCGGCGCACGGAGTGACCATTATACAGCCTCTGGAATTCCTGGCAGGTTATGCTGAGGGGCCAAGGGTCTTATCTGCATCGCAAAGGCGGTAGACATTCACTTTCCTTGAACGTCCTTTGACAGTGAATTCGCCACAGTCGATCAGATGAAAAGCCGGGCTGATCAGTCGGGCTGTGGCATCGCTGATCAAAATCGTGGTTTGCTCGTCACTTGGCAGCTCGCCTACCAGGGTCTCGATCCGGGCACAGGTGTTCACTGTGTCGCCGATCACCGTGTAATTCATCCTGTCGACGGCCCCGATATTGCCGACAATCAGCGGCCCGGTGTGCACCGCGATTTTGACGCCGTACTCGACACCAGCCTCAGCCAGAGATCGCTTGATTGCCATTGCAGCCCGGCAGGCGCGTTCGGCATGGTCCGTCTGGTCCTGGGGCGCCCCCCAGAACGCCATCGCCGCGTCGCCGATGTATTTGTCGAGCGTTCCGCCCTCGGCTTCTATACAGCGGTTCAGGATCTCGAAATGCCGGTTCAGCATTGCTGCCGTGGCTTGTGGCGACATGGCCTCGGATGCGGGTGTGAACCCCACGATGTCGGCGAACATGACGGTCAATTCGACTTCGCGCGGCAACACAAGGTTAGGGTCTCCGGTCTTTAACATTTGCCGTACAAGGGTTCGGGGCAAATAAGTTTCAAACCAGCGCAGCCCGTCGAGCATCTTGTTGAAGGCCACAGCCTGAAGGTTCAGTTCTGAGACCCGAGAGGGGGGCAGGTGGTCGATCTGGTTCAGATTCAGCTCGCTGATTTTGATGGCTTCTTCGGTCGACCTGTGAATGGGTGCCGCCAATCGTCTGGCCAACACAAGCGCCGCAATGACCGAAGCGATCAGTAAACCAAGACTGACCAAGGCGGCATCACTTAGCCGGGACCATTGGTTGCTCCAATCGCTCAGTGGAGAATACTGCCCGATCACCCACGGCTCAGATCCGAAGCCGCTGACGATGCTTGTCAAAACCAGGTGTTCTCCGTCCAGCGCCTCGACCACATATCCGACAAATGTTCCATCGTTGCCCTGAAACTCGGGTGGCTGCATCAGCATTTGTGAGATGACCGCGTCATCAAGTGCTGCGACCGAATGCAAGGGGGCGTTTGAGCTTAACGTGTTTGCAGACAGGTTCAGCAATTTGGGATGGGCCAGAACGCGGTTGTCACCGTACAGAACAAAACCGGTTGCCCCGTATTTCCCGCTTAACTCGTCGACCAGGCTCGAGAAATGGTGAACGGTAGAAGAAACGAGCACGGCCCCGAGGAAAATACCGTCTTTATAGGCAGGTACAGTCGCTGAGATATGTGTCCGGCCCTGGTCAAAGAAGGGTTCGTTCCAGAACAAACCATCATAGCCTTTAACATCTTTAAGATACTGAAGCGTGCCTGCAGCCGGAGGCTCGTATGACGTTATTAACCGTGGCCCCTCAACATCGGTGACATGTGTTGAAATGAACAGACTGCCGTCAGGATACACGATGGCAAGATCTGTCAGATACGGGACCGAAGCCACCACGCCTTTGAAGTAGGCTTTCAGAAAATCGGTGTCGTGCAGATCGACTTCACCCGTGCTTGCGTCTTCTTGTAGGGATTGTGCCAGTTCCTCGATCGGTGTCGTCAGGCTAAAGATATCGTCTTCGATGGATTCGACGATCATCGCGGCAGACGTATTCAACAGTTCCGTCGTGTTCTGAAAATTGGCATAAGTCGAAACCAACAGAACCGCGCCGGCCGATATTGCCACCAGTCCGCCAATGGTCAGCGCCAGCAGAGTGGAAATTCGGATCTTTAACCTTGTCTGGCGGTTGCTTTGCGCCCGGGCGCTTTTGTCGATCACGCCAGTGTGCTGCGTATGCTTGTCTTCGTTGACCATCTTTGAACGATATTTAGCTTGGCGACCCGTTACAACGTCTCGTTGACGTCTCAGGCGGGATCGCCGCTAGCCAAGATAGGCACGCAGGCTTGGCGGCGGGTTGTCAAAGAGTTTCGCTGTCTGAACGGGGGCATGCACCGTTTCGTCTGCCACAAGTACGGTCTGGTCGGCAATACGGCGTGCATCCTGCGGATCGTGGCTGACCATCAATAGGGTCGTTTGGGTTTCGGCTACCAGATCGGACACCAAATCCAGCATTTCGACCTTTAGGGCTGGCCCAAGGGCGGCAAACGGTTCGTCCAAAAGCAACAGTTCGCGCCGCTGCACAAGTACGCGGGCCAGGGCAACCCGGCTTTGCTGTCCTCCGGACAGTTCCGAGGGTTTGCGCGCGCCCATACCATGCAAAGAAACCCGGCCCAGAGCGGACTGAACCTGTGCATCCTCGTCTGCGGACAACCGACCGTTTGGGCGCAGGCCCAGGGCGATGTTTTGTTCAGCCGTCAGATGCGGAAACAGGTTTCCGTCTTGAAACAGCATCGCCATAGGGCGCTTGCCGGGATGCAAGTTGGAAATCTGTTGCCCACCCCAAAAAATCTGGCCCTTTTTCAGGTCCCTAAATCCCGCGATGGTCTCCAGCAATGTGGACTTGCCCGCACCGGACGGGCCAATAATGGCAATGCTGTTGCCAACCTCGATCTGAATATCGGCGTTTAGGGTGAAATTCCCGTTTTCAATCACACAGTCGTCAAGCTTCAGCATGCCAGCGCCCTCCTCGGTCCAATAGCCAGAATGCGCCCATGGACAGCAGCAACAGCATTAATGCCCCGCCGGCAGCCGCCTGCATCTGATAGGCGCCCATCAGGCGGTAGATTTGCAAGGGCAGGGTCGCGATCTGCGGATCGGCGAACAGTGCGATCACGCCCAGATCACCCATTGACAGAGCCGCCCCAAGACCAGCGGCGAACCCGATCTGCGGACGCATGCGTGGTAGCAAGATGTGCGTGAAAAACGTCCATTTTGTCATATCCAATGAAAGCGCGAGACGTCCGTGCCTAGCGGTTATGTCGCGCGCCGCGGGGACCAGAATGCGTAAAGCAAAGGGCAGGGCCATCGCGGCATTCACCAAAGCAGTGACAGGCAGAGCCAATGTTGTCGGGTTTGCCAAAGGCCGGATCAGGATGAACAGGCCCGTACCGATGACCAGTGGCGATGCCGCCAAACCCAAAATGCCGCTGAGTTCCACAAGCCCGTAACGGCCACTCGCGACGGCGGTGGCCATGGGCAAAGCAAGCAAAAGCAGGACAGCGGTACTTGCAGCGGCAACAAGGACCGAGATCAACGCGGCTCGAAAAACGATTGCGGGCATGTCAAACAACCCGGCAACTCCCGAAATTACGACCGATGCCAAAGGCAGTAGCAAAAAGACGGCCGCTGCGACGATCCAGAATACATCTATCGTCGGCGCACCCCCATCCCAGCGGCGCAAAGCGCGATCAAGGCCTGTTCCAAAACCTTCCCCGCGCGAAAACTTCAGCGCCACTAAAGCGGTCGCAGCTGTCAGGGCAAGTTGCAGGGCGGATAACAGGGCGGCGCGGCCCAGGTCGAAATCGTAGGTGAAGGCCTGATAGATCGCCAGTTCGATCGTTGTAGCCCTTGGTCCTCCGCCCAAGGTGAGGGCGATGGCGAAACTGGTCAGGCAGATGGCGAAGATTACTGCAAGAACCCCGGGCAGGGTCCGTTTGAGCATTGGCATCTCGATCAGTCGAAACATGGCCATGCCATTGCAGCCCAGTTGTGCGGCCAGGCGAAACCGTTCGGCAGGAATTTCCTGCCAGGCTTGCAAAACAAGGCGAGTGGCCAAGGGCAGGTTGAAGAACACATGCGCCAGTACGACGCCATGCAAGCCGTAGATGCGTATGGGCGGCAGGCCGAAAATGCCAAGGATGTCCGAGATCCACCCCGACCGGCCAAAAACTTGCAGCAAACCCAGAATGGCAACGATGACCGGCAGGATGAAGGGGGCGCCCAAAAGCGCAATTAAAGCCCGTCGGCCGGGGAACCTCCGACGTGCCAAAGCCCGCGCAACCGGCACGGCCAACACCACGCTGAACAATGCGGACAGTGTGGCTTGGGTCAGCGTGAACCGCAGCGCAGCCCAGTCGGCGGGAGTGAACCCGCCGCTGGTTTCAGCACGCAGTGCAACCGCCGCAAGAGTGCCCAGGATCAGCGCGGCGACCAGGGCCGCCGCACCGATACCGGGCCATGGGCTTACTGGCTGAGCGCGTTCTGCCATTCTGCCAGGGCCTGATCCCGCACCGCGGCGGCTTCATCGGGAGAGAACAGAAGCGACTTTTCCGGCACTGTCAAAGTGTCGAACCCTTTCGGCAAACCTTCTGCCGGGGTTACGGCCGGATACATCCAATTGGTTGTTGGAATGATCTGCTGGAACGCGTCTGAGACCATGAACTGCAAAAACTGATCCGCCAGATCGGCCTGATCTGTTGCAGCCAGCTTTGCAGCGACTTCGACCTGCAAGTAATTGCCTTCGTCGAAAGCTGACGCGGCTTTGCTGCCGTCATCCTCGGCGATCAGGTGATAGGCCGGAGATGTTGTGTAGCTGAGAACCATGTCCGACTCGCCCTCAAGGAACAGGCCGTATGCCTCGGACCAACCCTTGGTAACGGTCACGATGTTGTCGGAAAGACCAGCCCAGATTTCGGGTGCTTCGTCACCATAAGCCGCTTTGACCCACATCAGCAGGCCCAGACCGGGCGTGGACGAGCGAGGGTCCTGGATGATGATCTTGGTGTTGCTGTCCGCCAGTTCCCGGAAGTTTGCAGGCGCTGTCGCATCCGCTTTGTGAACGAAGGCGAAGTAGCCCCAGTCATACGGTGTGAACGTGTCATCGGTCCATTCGATCGGCAGCGCGAAGTCGGCAGAGACGGAATTGGGCGCAAACAGGCCGGTTTCCCGGGCCGCCGCAATCAGGTTGGTATCCAGCCCAAGCACGACGTCGGCGTCAGAGTTTTCACCCTCAAGCCGGACACGCGACAACAGCGCGGCACCATCTTCGACACCAACAAGGTTCAACTCGCAGTCGCAGACCGCTTCAAAAGCTTCTTTGACCTGCGGGCCGGGGCCCCAGTCGGATACAAAGCTGTCATAGGTGTAAACGGTAAGCTGAGGCTTGTCGGCGGCAATAGCCGTAGTTGCACTCAGAAGTCCCGCAGCAATTAGCAGATGTTTCATGTCATCCTCCATTGCGGCGAGAGGGCAAGGATGGATGAAACCGAAACCCTTCCCTCCGCCGGTTCTAGCCGGTTCAGGTTCTACGGGTTCGCTTGATAAGCATCTCAGCGCGGCAGGCCGTGCTCCCCGAGGTGAGGCCGTCACTAGGGGGGATTGGCTAGAAAGACAACCAAATTCGGTGCCTCAGCGCGGTGCGTGTCGCATGCGGGCAAGTAAACCTGTCCGGAGTCGGACGCCCTTTGAACCTGTAATACGTTTGGTTCAAAGGGCCATAGGTCAGAAGTAACACAGCCAAATATAGACGTTCGCGATCATCAGGGTGAGGATCATGATCGGGAATGCAATTTTGGCGAAGGCGATGAAGCCGATGGGCTGCTTGGCCTTTTCCGCAAAAGCAGCCACCGTAAGGTTGGCGCTTGCCCCCAACAGAGTACCGTTGCCGCCCAGACAGGCGCCAAGCGCCAGCGACCACCACAAGGGTTCAATCGCGTCTTCGCCGCCAAATGTATCCGCGGTGGATTCGATCAGAGGGATCATCGTTGCCACAAACGGGATGTTGTCCAGAATGGCCGACAGGATGCCAGAGGCCCAGAAGATGAAGAACGCGGTCCACATCATGTCGCCTTGGGTCAGCTCCAACACTTTTTCACCGAAGAACGCCAAGAGGCCAACATGTTCAACACCGGCGACAATGACGAACAGCCCGCCGAAGAAAAAGATCGTGACCCATTCAACTTCACCAAAGATGTGGTGAACCGACTCTGACTGTTCTTCACCGCTTTGATGGCCATAAGCCAGCAGCATCAACAGGCCTGCACCGGCCAACGCTGACGTACCGGGCTGAATGCCGTAGCTGTGCCCCAGCGTGAACCCCAGCAAAACCAGAGCCAATACGGCCAGAGACTTGATCATCAAGACAACATCAGTAACCGCTTCGGATTCGTTGAACCCCATAATCCGATCGCTGGCCGATTTCGGAATGCGGGCCAGCTCCTTGCGGTTCATAAGGTAAATAATGCCGGTCAGGACAACCAGACATATGGCCGAGATAGGCGCCAGGTTCACCACGAAATCGTTGAAGCTAAGTCCTGCGGCCGAGCCAATGATGATGTTGGGCGGGTCACCGATCAGCGTCGCTGTTCCGCCCACGTTCGAGGCCAGGATCTCGGCGACAAAGAACGGGAACACACGCGTTTCCAGGGCTTCAGTGATCAGCAGTGTAATCGGGGCGATCAGCAAAACGGTCGTCACGTTGTCCAGCAGGGCCGAGAACACCGCCGTAATCAGCGTCAGCATGATCAGGATGCCGGTTGGGTTGGCTTTCACCGCTTTTGCAGCCTTGATCGCCACGTATTGGAACAATCCGCATTTGCTGGTGATCCCCACAATGACCATCATGCCGATAAGCAGTGCCAGCGTGTTGGCGTCCACACCCGCCACGGCCTGTTCCTGATTGATGATGCCAAACAGGACCATTAGGGACGCGCCCAGCATCGTCAGAATGGCGCGGTTAACCTTTTCGGTGATCAGGACCGCATACACCAAAATCAGAATTCCGGTCGCGATCCAAAGCGGATCAATGCCCAATAGTTGTGGAACAGAGAGAGCGGCCTCTCCGTGTGACGTCGAATGCGTAGCCAAGGTTTTAGTCCGGTTTGTATAGGGTTAGCTGAGTGCGCGATCCAAAAGCGAGTTGGCGCTTACGGTGCCAACGAAACGGTTGGTTTCGGGCTCAACAAGGATCACGTGCCGTTTGAATTTGTAGATCAGGAAGATACCTTCCATCACCGGCGTATCAGGTGCAGCAACGGGGATGTTCGAGGGCCTCGACATGTTGTCGCGAACCTTTTCGGTCTTCAGCCGCTCCATCTGTTGTTCGAAATCTTCCCGCGTCAGGTTCATGAAGCTGAGCGAGTCGATCGCGACGCGCGACGCATCGTCATTCAGACCGATTGTCGCCGCTTTCGGCAGGATCAGTTTCAGCAGCGTTGGGGCAGTAAAGATGCCAACATAAGTTCCGTCTTCGGCCACGACAGGTAGAAACCGTGCCCGGCTGCCCCTGATGATGTTGAAGGCCGTGGCGATGCTTTCATCCGGCAGAATGGTCTTTTGTACCTCAGACGGTACCATCACGTCATAGCAGGTTAGGCCCATGCTTTTCCTCTGACTTCACGCGGCTTTCGGGTGAAACGGAATCCAAAAGCCACAGGGCACGCCCTTTTCGGCTTGTGAAAGCGCGTCAGGACGAATCAAAATTTGTTGATGCGCACTGATTCCATTGCCGGGCGGAATTGACCAGCCCGGTAATGAAATTAAGTTGATAACCTTCCGTCATTGGCGACGTTGGCCAATGACTGAAGGTTGGTTTCAGCTTGGGTTTGCGTCAGCGGCGTTTTGTGCCTCAGTTGCCGTTACATCTAGTCCGGGTTGCCGTCGGGGCGTGGAAAGCCGTAATCGCTCAAAGGCGCCGGTCAGCTGTAATTCGGTGCGCGTTTTTGCAGTTTGGCCGCAATACTCTCGGCAAAATCGGGGGACTGTAGTTGCGCAGCAAAGATCTTGATTTCTGCGGCCATGTGTCCGGCCACTTCGTCACGCTGATTGCGGATCAGGGCTTTGGACTGTTTGAGCGCTACCGGGGATGAGGCCGCAATGGCTTGTGCGATATCCTGGACTTTGCTCATCAACTGATTGTCGGCAAATACGCGCGCGACCAACCCATGGTTCAGGGCCTCGGACGCCGTCAAAACCCGCCCGGCCAGCAAGACGTCATTGGCGACAGCCATGCCGAGGGACGCAGGCAGAAGCATTGACGAACCGGCCTCGGGCACCAGGCCCAGTTGGACAAATGGCGCGCTGAATGTAGCGCTGTCCGCGGAATAGACCAGATCGCAGTGCAGCAGCATGGTTAGACCAACGCCAATTGCAGAACCGTTTACTGCGGCGATCAGGGGTTTCGGACAATCCCGGATCGCATTCAGGAACCGAACAATCGGGTTTTCGGCGTCACCCGCCGGAAGCCCCCCTGTCATAAAGTCCTGCAGGTCATTTCCGGCTGTGAACATATCGCCTTGACCAGTGATGATCAGCGCCCGGGCTTGATCGGTTTGACCGTATTCTTCGATGGCTTCAGCTATCGCAGTATACATGGCAAAAGTGATCGCGTTTTTCTTGTCTGCGCGAGAAATCGTGACTGTGGTGACGCGACCCTGAGTGCTGATGATAATATGTTCGCTCATGGCGTTATTCCTTGGATGCCCGGCGGAATTTGTGCCGCGTCGGCTGTGGGTTTCCTGCTTGTGGGCAAGTTCGTATGCGGGGAAATAGCCTGCGTCAACAAATCAGGGCAGTTACCTCACGTCGCTGGGCGAGTGTGCCAGATTGATCCCCACTGTTGAATTCAGTGGTGCCTTAACTATGCAGCGCAGCTACGACTATTTTTACATCTGGAGGAGATCTACGTCTTTTTGCGTAAGCTATCCGGTAATCCTGCCGCAAAGGGATCGGCGACATGCTCATCCTGATGAGGGTCTCCGACTTTAAATCCATCGCCGCCATTTCTACTAAACAAGCGCCCTCAAGAACAGGCGCTTTCCGCGGGGCAATCCGTTTCCGGTCAGAGCTTTTGAAATTCTTATGCTCCCAAAGAAGGCTATCTATTGATAAAACCCTATTTCAAGTCCTACTCAGGATAAAAGGCAGGGAGGGTCGAAGATGCGTGATGTCATAAACTTAGATTTGTATCCGCTGGACCAGCCGGGCAGCATGGCCTGGCACAGCCTGATCGAACGCTGCAAAGCCGATCTTTCTGAGAATGGACTTTTCAACCTGCCTGGCTTTGTTCGCGACAGTGCGCTGGAATCGGCGGTGTCTGAGCTGCAACCGGTTCTTGCCGAAGAGGCTTTTGTCCATGCACGACGGCACAACATCTATTTCAGGACGTCTATCGAGGGCCTCGGCCGCGGCCATCCGGCCCTGACGCAATTTGAGACGTCTAACAGGACGGTTTGTGCCGATCAGTTGGGGCAAGCCTTTGTGATCCGTCTGTATGAATGGCCGCCATTTGCGCAGTTTCTGGCTGCGGTCATGGAAAAGCCAAAGCTTTTTGTGATGGATGATCCGCTGGCCCGCGTGAACGTCATGGCTTACTCAGCCGGGCAGGCCCTGAACTGGCATTTCGACAGGTCCGAATTCACCACAACGCTGCTGTTGCAAGCGCCGTTAGCGGGCGGTGAATTCGAGTACGAAAAGGACCTACGTAGTGATGACAACCCAAATTATGACGGGGTGGCTGAATTGCTGGAAGGTCGGCGCGAGCCCACGCTCATGAATCTGCAACCGGGGACTTTGAACATCTTCAAAGGCAAAAACACGGCGCACCGCGTTTCGCCTGTTCAAGGCGACCGCGACCGCATGATCGCCGTGTTTTCCTTTTATGATCGGCCAAATGTTCAGTTCACAGACGAAGAACGCATCGGGTTTTACGGGCGCGCGTCGTGATCTGAGATGGCACATGCCTGACCCTAGCCAGTGTCAGAATCGTTAATCCGGACACCGCTAAAGCCTCTGACTGCGTCGTTCTGTTGGGAACTCAATAAGACATCTGGGTGCGTTCCCAAACGGGCGAATACCCCGAGCACTGAAACGCAAAAAAAGCAAGTGTCCGAGATGCTTTGGTGTCCCCGGCTATGTTCAGCCCGTTCTGGGTTTTCATGCCAAAACGGGCTGCCCGGTCAGGTCATAGACATTCCGCCAAAGTTTTTGCGATGTTCCGGATCATTTGCGGGTACAGTTCGGCCCCAGGTTCAAGATCAGAACCTAGCGGATCTATCACACCTGTATTTGCTTCGGTTCCGTCCAAAACAGTGGCGACGATGCCGGGGTTGAATTGCGGCTCTGACAGAACACAATTGATCCCTTCTTCGCGAATGCGCACCTGAATTTCTGAAATCCGCGCCGGGCTTGGAACCGACGCATCGCTGAGCGAAATCGCACCCGACGCGGGGATGTCGAAGGCGTTCTCGAAGTACTGATAGGCATCGTGGAACACGATGAAGTTGCTTCCGCGTACAGGTTTCAGAGTTGCACTTACTTCAGCAGAGAGGGCTGCCATCTCTTCGCGCGCAGCCGCCGCGTTTGCGAAATATGCACCCGCATTGTCCGGGTCCGCTGCGGAAAGCTGCGCGGCAATCACGTTCAGCCAGGTGTCGGCGTTTTTGGGCGAAAGCCAGGCATGCGGATCATGATCGCCATGCGCGTGGTCATGGTGGTCGTCGTGTTCTGCATGAGCCTCGTGATCGTGGTCTTCACCCTCGGCATGCTCTTCGTGGTCATGATCGTCATGGTCTTTGTCGTCGGCATGATCCTCGTGACCATGATCGTCATGTTCCTCCTCTTCGGCGTGATCTTCATCGTCATGATCGTGCGCCTCGAACAGCGCATCCTCGCGGAAATCCAGTAGGACGGTGCCATCCACTTCCAACAGGGGGGTGACTGTCGCGCCGTTGGCCAGGGTCTCTACCGCGCCTTCCATCCATGGGGTCAGGTCCTCGCCCATCCAGAATACCAGATCCGCATTTTGCAGGGCAGCCGCCTCAGAAGGGCGCAGGTTGTATTCATGCGGGGACGCGCCGGTTTGTACGATCAGGTTAGGTGTGCCAACACCTTCCATCACGCGCGCCACCAACGAGTGCACCGGTGCAATATCAACTGCAACATTTGGGACATCGGCCATTGCTGTGCCCCCCATAAACGCAGCCGTGATCGAAACAGGAAGAAGCTTTCTGGACATCAAACCCTCTATGTGATTTTATAACGTTGCGAGTGGCATATATGATATGGAATAACATGACAAGTGAGACGAGACCTGCACCTGCCGAAGACTCCGCCCTTGTCGGATTCCAAAAGCACGACCACGCGCACTGCGTCGAAAGCAGCCTGACCGTTGCCGAGACCCGGTGCAAAGAAGAAGGTTTGCGGCTGACTCCCGTGCGGCGCAAGGTTTTGGAAATGCTGCTGCAGGAACATCGGGCCTTGGGTGCCTATACAATCCTTGATCGATTGCGCGACGAAGGCTTCGGATCGCAGCCGCCGGTGGCTTATCGCGCCCTCGATTTTCTTGTTGAGAACGGGTTTGTCCACAAAATCGAACGGTTGAACGCATTTGTCGCCTGCGCGCATCCCGGGGCAACGCATTCCCCGGCCTTCATGATTTGTAGGAAATGTGATGCCGTGGCCGAAGCACATTCAACACCCGCGAAAGGAGAGCTGGGCGCAGCCGCGCGGGCGGTGGGTTTCGAGATTGAGCGGACCGTTGTAGAAGCCGAAGGCGTTTGCCCCGACTGCACCGAAAAGGCGTAGAAATGAACCTGATTACCGTAGAAGACCTCAGCGTTAGCTATGGGGCCAATACCGTGTTACGGCACATTAACATGGGGGTCGAACCTGGTGAAATCGTGACCATCGTCGGCCCTAACGGTTCGGGTAAGACAAGCCTGCTGCGCGCCATAATCGGTGCAATCAAACCGTCTGCCGGGCGGGTAAAGCGAAAGCTGGGGCTGAGAATTGGTTACGTCCCGCAAAAGCTGCATATCGACCCGACCTTGCCGATCACCGTCGAACGGTTCATGCGGCTGACCCATCGCGCCTCAAAGAAGGATTGCGCGACTGCGTTGGAAACAGCCGGAGTGCCCGATCTGCTCAAGCGCCAGATGTCACAGCTTTCGGGCGGACAATTCCAGCGCGTGCTGCTGGCGCGAGCCTTGATCAACCGGCCCGAAATCCTGTTGCTGGATGAAGCCACGCAAGGGTTGGACCAGCCCGGTTCGGCTGCGTTTTATCGCCAGATCGAAGACGTGCGCCAGGAAACAGGGTGCGCGATCATCATGATAAGCCACGAACTCCACGTGGTGATGAGCGCCTCGGACCGGGTGATCTGCCTGAACGGCCATGTCTGCTGCGAGGGCTCACCTGCGGTCGTGGCCTCGGCCCCCGAATACCGCGCCCTGTTCGGAACCGGAACAGGCGGTGCCCTTGCCCTTTACCGCCATGATCATGATCACAACCACGATCATCATCATGACCATGGAACAGATTCTCAGGAAGCCGCAGAATAATGCTTGATGATTTCATGACCCGGGCCACACTGGCCGGAGTTGGCGTGGCCTTTGCTGCAGCGCCGTTGGGGTGTTTTGTGGTGTGGCGCCGTATGGCCTATTTCGGCGATGCCACAGCGCACGCCGCCATTCTTGGCGTCGCCCTGTCGCTAACGTTTCAGATGTCGATTTTTACAGGCGCGCTGGCCGTCGCCTTGTTGATGGCGCTGACCGTGACACTGTTGGTAGGTCGTGGTTACGCTATGGATACGTTGCTGGGCGTCATGGCGCATTCCGCCTTGGCATTCGGTCTTGTGGCAGTCTCATTCCTCTCCGGTGTCCGGATTGATTTGATGGCCTATCTGTTTGGCGACATTCTGGCCGTTTCCCGTTCGGATCTGGCCGTCATCTGGGGTGGCGCTGCACTGGTCGTAGTTTTGATTGCGTGGCGTTGGTCCCAGTTGTTGACGGCGACGTTGAACGAGGAACTGGCGTATGCCAGCGGGTTCGACCCCAAGCGAGAACAACTGATTTTGACGCTTGCACTGGCCATCACGGTGGCAGTCGCCATCAAGGTCGTGGGCGTTTTGTTGATCGCGGCAATGCTGATAATACCGGCCGCAGCGGCGCGGAGTCTGGCACGGTCACCGGAAACGATGGCTCTGATCGCTGCAGCGATTGGGGCGACATCTGCTGTGGCCGGGTTGCGAGCGGCTTATGTCTTCGACACGCCCGCAGGTCCTTCCATCGTCTGCGTCGCCGCCATTCTGTTTGCCTGTTTTAGCCTGCTTGGATGGCAACGCCATACCAAGCCCTGAAAACCGCCTGGAAACTGCAACCGATGTTAGGCGGGTCGTAAAAATCTCATTTGCCCTGACCGCGCGTCACAAGCTATCGAACAGACGCCCAGGTAACGTTTCGTGACGCGGTAGATTCAGCTCTTTCAGCAATCCATAGACCATCGCTTGATTGGAGGTAATGACGGGTTTGTTCAGCGCAGCCTCAATCCGTTCAATCGCCTCGACCGAGCGCATGTCTGTGCAGCTTAGGACGATTGCCTGCGCGTCCGGGTGATCAGCTCTGCACGCCAGGTCGAACACTTCGCCCGGGGTCAGTTCACCTTGCCCATAGTTGCCAAGTTCGCGGCCGACATCGACACATTTGACAGTCTTAATGCCATTGCGGAGCATGAAGTCCATCGCCTGTTCATTGATCTCGCCCAAATAGGGCGATGAAAAACCGACCTTTGTTGCGCCGACTGATTTGATCCCAGCGATCAACGCCCCTGCAGCGGTCAGCGAAACTGCACCCGAGCCCGCCTTGATCTGCTGGGCCAGCTCTGCATCAAAGGACGGTCCGTGGGTCAGCGTCGCCGAGGTGCAGCCATACAACACCACATCGGGGCGTATGCCCGAGATCATCTGCAGGTCGTGAGTGATATCCGATGCGCCCAACCCCGCCATCTGATCCGAGCCGGGGATTTCATCCACGTCATATCCGCCCATGCGTTGAAAATGGACTGTGGTGTTGGGCGGTCTCAACAACTCCATATCCGGTTCGAGGTTGGTGTTGGTGAAGGGTACCAGAACACCGATTTTGGCTGCGGTTCGTGTTTCGGTCACTTCAGTGCTCCCTTCAAGGCGGTCAGGCACCGATCCATGACCGGTGTTTCGCAGATTGTGGCGCGCAAGCAGTTGGTTAAGCCGTATCCTCCCATGCCGCGCATTAGTAGGTCGTCCGCCCGCAGCGCCGCGTCTGCCCGTTGCGCATCCTGCGTTGAGGCAAAGCGCAATAGCACAAAGTTTGTGTGGCTTTGAGGAACGATTAGGCCCAACGCACGACATTCCACGGCAAATCGTTCACGGAATTCAGTCGTGCGGGCAACCACATTTTGCATATGCGCCTGATCGCGGATTGCTGCAACTGCCGCCGCCTGTGAAGCGATGGAAATATTGTTTGGATTAAGCAATTTGCGTAGTTCAGCCGCAATCTCGGGCGGGAAGTACCCCCATCCTGCACGCGCTCCCGCCAGGCCATAGGCCTTGGAAAAGGTGCGCATGATCACGGTGTCCCCTCGATCGGTCAGCGCGAAGATGTCGGTCGGATCATGTATGTGATCGGAAAACTCAGCATAAGCTTGATCGACGACCAGCAGAACATCGGTGGGCAGCTCATCGCGCAGACGAAGGATCTCGGAATTGGGGATCAGGGTGCCGGTCGGATTGCCGGGGTTGCAGACAAAGACGATCCGCGTTTCAGGTGTCACCGCGGCGATGATATCGTCGACGGATACGGTCAGATCCACTTCACGCGCCTTGACGTAATCGGCCTGAACCTGGGCTGCTGCTGAGGCGGCAAACGCATATCCATAATCCGTGCCAAGGACCCGATCACCGCGCCCGGCATAGGCGCGGATCAAACAGCCGATCAGCTCCATCGAGCCCGCTCCGCACAGCACCCGTGCCGGATCGAGTCCATGCACATCGGCAATTGCTGTGCGCAGTTCCGACCATTCCGGATCAGGATACAATTGCAGATCGGCCAGTGCGTCACGACCCGCCTTGATGGCAGCGGGGCTTGCGGGAAAGGCGCTTTCGTTCTGGGCCAACGAGATAGTGTTTTCGCCGCCAAGGTCGGCCAGCGCATAGGCCGCCATTGCACTTATGTGGGGAACCGGGCGGATCATTATGCGCCCCCGTAGGATTTTGCGCCTTCTGCGCTGATCAGACCGCGCTTGAGGTCTAGGGAGATTGCCTGTGGGTCTCGCTCGGCTGGGTCACCAAAACCACCGCCCCCAGGAGTTTCAAAGATCAGGTAGTCGTCAGCTTTAACGCGCAGTTCTCCTTTGCCCGGGATATCATTTTCGCTATCGCGGAAACGAATACGACCGGGTGCGCCGGGTTTTCCACCCATGCGTCCGAGGGCGGGGAATTTGAGGCGCTCAACCGACAGGAAAACGAGGAAGGGTGCGCCATTGGCCGAGGTCATCTCGATCCGTTGGCCGAGACCGCCGCGATACTTGCCTGCACCTCCTGAATCCTGGCGTAGTTCGCGTTTCCAGATTGTGACCGGGGCCACGCTTTCCGTGATTTCGACCTGTGATCCGAACACACCCGAAGGGTAGGCTGTGGCAGACAAGCCATCCGCGTGTGGCCGGGCACCGGTGCCGCCATTATGTACAGGTTCAACCGCGAATTCCCGACCTCCATCTCGCGCCACTTCGGGTGCGTGCCGCATCGGCAGATCGAACATGCAGGACGCGCCCTCGGCGGGGACCTGATCTGGCAGGGCCTGATGCAGGCATCCAAGCACCAGATCCGGTGTTACCTGTCCTAGCGTGTGCCGCATTGCTACCGGGGCGGGGCGTTGTGCATTGAGGATGCAACCTTTTGGCCCGTCCACTGTGAACGGCTCCAGCGATCCGGCGTTGTTGGGGATGTCAGACCCGACGATGCAGCGCAGGGCGAAGACGGTATAGGCGGTCGCATAGTTCAGCGGCACATTGATACCCTTGCCCGAACAGCCCGAAGTTCCGGTGAAGTCCACATGGATGCCCGCTTTGCTGACCGTCAAGGTCGCGTGCAGTTCCAGTTCTTTTTCATAACCGTCCATCCTCAGAACGTTTCTATAGGTGCCTGCGGGCACTTCGGCCATGGCTTCAAGCGTGCCGCGGCGCGAGGTGTCGATGATGTAGCTGCCCAGTTGATCCAGATCGTCGATCCCGAACTCATCCATCATATCCACCAGGCGGTTCACGCCCGCTTCGCTGCAAGCGATCAGTGCATATATGTCGCCCTCATTAGCAATAGGCTCGCGACTGTTGGCGCGGACAATGTCCAAAAGCAAGGCGTTCGGGACGCCTTGTTCGACCAGCTTGCAGGGTGGGATCAGCAGACCCTCATCATAGATATCCGACCCTTCCGGGCCCATGCCAAGGCCGCCCAGATCCACAAGATGGGATGTGCATGAAGTAAAGCCGACGACTTTGCCGTTTTTGAAGGCAGGCATCATCAGCAGAAAGTCGTTGAGGTGTCCCGAAGCGAGCCAAGGATCATTGGTCATGTAGATATCGCCGGGCTTCATGTGCTGAACCGGGAAATGGCCCCGCAGGTGCATCACGGCTTCGGCCATCGTGTTGATGTGGCCCGGCGTTCCGGTAACCGCCTGTGCCAGCATCCGACCCTCGGCGTCAAAGATCCCGGCAGAGATGTCGCCGCATTCGCGCACAATGGGTGAGAATGCGGCGCGGATCAGGGTTTGGCCTTGTTCTTCGACCACCGCAAGCAGGCGGTTCCACATGACTTGCATGCGGGCGGGGGAATGATCGGCAGTCATCATACACCTCCTTTCTGATCTTGGATAAGGATGAGGTTTCCAATGGCATCCACATGCGCCGAGAAGTCTGATGAGACCAAAGTCGTCGTCTGCGGTTCCGTGATCAGCGCCGGGCCGCAAACCCGGTCGCCGGGGTTCAGACTGTCGCGTGGCACAAAACCAGCCTGCTTTATCTGACCATCTACATCGCAGGTGATGGGGCGGGTTTGGGCTGGTGTGATAGTTGTCAGAACTGGCGTTTCCGGCAAATCTGGAACATCCGCATCTGGGGTTGCGACGCGGACACCCCAGTTCAGGATCTCGATTTGCATCCCGGGCACGGGACGCGAGAATTGTTTACGGTATTCCGCCTCGAACGCATCAGTCAGCGGCTCTATGTCTTCGAAAGTTAAATCGCGATCAGGCAGGGCAATCTCGATCTCGTGGCCCTGACCGTTGTAGCGCATGAAGGCCGTACGGTGCGTTTCGGTGGGTGCATCACCCGCGCCTTGGGCAACCACCCGGCTTGCCTCGTCGATCATGTCGGAAAACAGGGCATTGACCCGCTCCAGATCCAGGGATTCAAGTAGAGAATAACTTGATCTGACGATCTCAAAACTGACCGGAGCAAACAGGAACCCGACCGCGGACCCGACGCCTGGATTGGGCGGGATCACGATGCGACTGACCCCTGCGGATCGGGCCACCCGGCTTGCATGCAGGGGGCCGTTGCCGCCGAAAGCAATCATTGTGCGCGAACCGAGGTCCTTGCCCGACTCCACCGCATGCATTCGGCCCGCACTGGCCATGCCTTCATCGACGATGCGACTGACGCCGTCCGCCGCCCCTGTGGCGTTCGTGTCCAAACGCGTGCCTATGACCCGGCTCAGTGCGGCTTTGGAAGCCTCGGGTTCGATCTTGATAAACCCTTCGGCAAATGTGTCCGGCACGATATAGCCCAGGGTGATGTCGCTGTCGGTCACGGTTGGCTCGGTGCCACCCCGTCCAAAGGCTGCCGGACCGGGTTCTGATCCGGCCGATTTTGGACCCACAGTCAACCGTCCCAGCCGGTCAACCCCGGCGATTGAGCCGCCGCCTGCGCCGATCTCGATCATTTCGACCACAGGGATACGTACAGGCATGCCCGATCCCTTGATGAACCGCGCGGCCCGCGCGATTTCGAATTGGCGCGAGGTTTGAGGCTGTGCATTGTCAATCAGGCAGAGCTTCGCAGTCGTCCCGCCCATGTCGAAAGATAAAACCTCGTCAATCCCAGCCCGCGCTGCGATCCGTGCGGCCAAAATTGCTCCGCCCGCCGGGCCGCTTTCGACCAGCCGGATCGGAAAGCGTGAGGCCGTCTGAACGGTGCACATTCCGCCACTGGCCGTCATCATCAGGATCGGACAGGTCACGCCTTCTGTCTGGAACCGTGAGGCAAAGCGCGCCAGATAGCTTTCCATTAGTGGCTGGATGTAGGCATTGGCGACCGTGGTACAAAGCCGGTCGAACTCGCGCGCCTCGGGGCTGACATCAGAGGAAATTGAAACTGTCAGGCTGGGGCGTTTTTCCGCCAGAATGTCGCGCAACCTGCGTTCGTGTGACGGGTTGGCATAGGCATGCATCAAACAGATTGCGACAGCATCCACCTCGCTGGCATCCAATTCAATCAGCAGCGCGTCAATTGCGCTGGTGTCCAATGGGATCAGCACATCCCCTCCGGCATCCATCCGTTCGCGAATAGTGAATGCCCGTTCGCGTGGTACCAGCAGGTCCGGCTTTTCCAGGTTGATGTCATATTGCGCATATCGCCGCTCATACGCGATTTCCAGAATGTCGCGAAACCCTTCGGTCGTAACAGTTGCCACAACAGCGCCTTGCCGTTCGATTAATGCATTGGTCGCCAGCGTCGTTCCGTGGATGAAACTTGTCACCTCATTCAACGACCGGCTGGATTCCGCTATGACACGTTTTGCGCCCTCCATCGCGCCCTCTGCAGGATTTTGGTGCGTTGTGAGCGTCTTGGTCGAAGCCAATATGGTCTCATCGTCCGAGACGAGCACCGTATCGGTAAAGGTGCCGCCGATATCAATGGCCAGGCGTAAGGTTTGAGATGTCATGAGGGTGTCCGAATTGTCCGTTGTCTGGGCGGAGGGCAAAAGGCGCAGAGCGCCTGCTATCATCCACAGACGACGAGGTCACAACCGGTTGCGCGGCGATCCAGAGGGTTTGGACTAGAGAGCGGTGTCATGTACGCAGTTTGACACGCCCAAGACGTGTCGCAAGTTAATTTGCGACCAAATCGCTTGGAAGCGACAGAGATTTGCATCTTGATTGCCTAAGCGTTTGTGCATCAACCAACCAGATCGGTCGATGGTTCGCTCAGGATTTCTTGGAGGGAGCAGCTTTGACTAAAACACCATCCATGATGAGCGCCTTCAGGCTGGTTCGGATTTCGCTTTCCGGGAATTTTCCGATGCTCCAATGCCGAAGTGACCAGACGTTGCACAGGAAATACAGATAGTTGGCCATCAACTCTGTGTTCATGGGGCGGAACACTTTCTGCTCGACCCCTTTGTCCAGAATGCCTTTCCAGCGGCCCATGAATTCACGCTCCATATCAAATACACGCGCGCGGTTCTCGGCAGACATAGACCGTGTCTCCGAATAGACCAGATTGATATAGCGGCGATTTTCACCAATGTAATCGATGTACCGGTCAACCGCTTTTTCAAGGTTCTGATCGGCGGGGCCGGTGAACAGTTCTCCGGTATCAAAAAAGTCGATGATGTCCTGCATGCACATCGTAGTGATCAAGTGCAGTATGTCATCTTTGTCCTTGATGTACTTGTACATCAGCGGAACCGACAGCCCGGATGTTTTGGCAATCTCGCGCATCGATGCATTGCCGAACCCATGCTTGGCGATCACCTTGCACGCGCCCTCAAAGATCTGTCGTCGACGTTCCTCGGCGGTGTCGGACAGGGCGCGGGGCGGTTTTTCGGCTTGTGTGGATTTCGGCGTTTGCGCCAGTTGCGCATCGACTGAGAACGTGCAGGTCACTTCCATCAGCGTGGCGGCTTCACCGGGATTGTGTCCGGCCTGAACGATCGAGACACGGTATGTGGTCAGCAGCGAATCTTCTGGCGACATGCGGATGGCCTGAGCCTCGATTTGCCCCTGTCCCGCAGTTGCCAGATTCGTGGCCGAGGTGTTGACCAGTGTTGGATGCAAAGTGTCTCCGAGGCGTTTGAGTTCCTCGCGCGCAGCATCAATCGCCAACGCAACGCACACGCCATCTAGCTGCGATTTATTAATAAATTCATCAACTTGCGCAGCGGAATACAAAAACACGTGGCTTGCCTCCATAGGACCCTACCTGAGGGCAACATGTTGAAATCCCTATCTCTTGTCCAGTTGGAAATCGTCGCAGTGTCATTGCGACGTAGGGAAAGTCAATTCGGGGCTTGACGAAATTGCCGGCTGTATGGGAATGTTAGTGAACGTTCAATCACACGCCAGGGGACGCCTGTATGAAGTTCAAGATTCTCGCCATTCCATTCGCACGCCAGCATGGCGAGGATACTCAGCTTGCCGGACGTGACCCTGCTCGGTTCAACAAGATGATGCACACGATGCGTGATCAGATGGTCCTTGCCGAAGAGCTGGGCTATGACGGCTTCTGCCTGACTGAGCACCACATGCAGGTCGAAGGCGTTGAATGCACCACGAACCCGCTGTTCTGGAACATGTACATTGCCCAGCACACCAAGAACTTCAAAGTTGGTCAGTTGGGGATGAACCTGACCGCGATGAACCCGATCAAGACTGCCGAAGACATCGCCATGCTGGACCACATGACCGGCGGCCGCGTCTTCGCAGGGTTCTCACGCGGGAACACGCCGCGCTGGACGGCGACCATGGGGCAGCACCTGGACATCACCTCGGCTGAATCCGACAAGTCCGAGGCCGACCAGCGCAACCGTCGCGCGCTGTACGAAAACTGGCGTCTGATCAAATCGCTGTGGACTGACGACCTGACCGAACATCAGGGCGAATTCTGGAATTTCCCGTCGAATGTCGAGTGGGAGTTCAATCCGACTAAACTCTGGGGTGGTGACAGCCCGGTTGATAGCAACAAGATCCTGCGCAAATCGGGCATCGTTCCCCGGCCGCTGCAAAAGCCGCACCCAAAAGTATATGCGCCGTTCTCGTATTCGATGGAAACTGCCAAGTTCTGGGCTTCGGAAGGGGCCAAGATGGTATCCTTCGTGACCGCCGACAAAGAAGAATTCATGCCGGTGATCCTTGAGAACTGTCTGAAGGCCGCGCATGAAAACGGGCTGCCTCAAACCACCAACAACGACGTTCTGGCTCTGGGTGCGCATCTGATGATGGGCAAGACTCCCGCCAAGACCAAACAGTACCGCGAAATGTTCGACAACCTGTGGTTCTCGGCCTACGACGCGTCGCCCTATCACGTCCCACTAGGCCGCGTCTGGGACGGCTCGCGTCAACAGGTTCTGGACCAGGTCGGTGAACTGGCCGAGCGCTATCAGATCGACGAATTCTTTGTCTGGCACCACGTGAACTACTTTGGCGACGAGATCGAGCAGGAAGCTCTGATCGAATTCGCCGAAGGCGTCATCAAACCTCTGAACGGATAAGGGGAAGACCGTGTTCGATCTGCATGAAGTTTATCAGCTGTCGCCCATCGAAGAGATCATTACGGATTGCGAACAAGGCCGTATGGTAATTCTTGTCGACGATGAAAACCGCGAGAACGAGGGCGATCTGGTGATTCCAGCCGCCTGCGCGGATGCGACCGCCGTAAATTTCATGGCGCGCTTTGGTCGGGGTTTGATCTGCATGGCCATTCCGCCCGAACGGGCCGAGCAGTTCAGTCTTGGACCGATGACAGCGTTGAACACGGATCCACATCATACGGCGTTCACCATTTCGGTGGATGCGAAAGAAGGCACGACCACCGGCATTTCCGCCAGCGACCGGGCGCGAACCATTGCACTTTTGGCATCTGACAGCGGCTCTTCGGTCGATCTGGTTTCGCCCGGGCATCTGTTTCCATTGGTGGCGAGACCGCACGGTGTGCTGGAACGCGAAGGCCACACCGAAGCCGCAGTTGATCTGGCCCGCCTGTCCGGGCAGGGGGACGCCGGCGTGATCTGCGAAATCATAAATGATGACGGTGAAATGGCGCGCCTGCCGGATCTGCTGGAATTTGGGGCCCGGCACGGCCTCAAGGTCGGCACGATCGAAGACCTCAAACGGTTTCGCCAGGACCTGCTTTCCAACAAGGCCGCCTGACAGCCAAAACCACCTGCGTTTCAAGACACTCATGACCGAGGATATCCTATGACCGCATTCGCCGAGATCGAAACCCTGATGCAGGCGTATATCGAAAACCTGCATGACGGAGACATCAGCAAAACCGATCAGATGTTTCTGCCTGAATGTGATCTTTGCTGCGCCAACGAGGATGGCAGTTATATTCACATGACGTTGGAGAAATACAAAGAGGTCATCGGCGGTCGCGAAAGCCCGAAATCCAAGGGCTATCCTGCCTACGGGCACACAATCTCGATCGATCAATCTGGGCCGAATACAGCCTTTGTCAAGATCGACTGCGCCGTGCAGCCGCGATACTTCATCGACTACCTGTCGCTGGTCCGCACCGGCGAAGGCTGGAAGATTGCGGCCAAGGTCTATTACGTCCAGCGCACCGAAGACTGATCCCCTTTATCTGATCGAGCCCCGAATGACCGCCCCATATTCCCAACTTTCGGCGCGTGCCATGGTGCAGGCCTTTGCCCGGCTAGAGCTGTCTCCGGTCGAGGTCACGCAGGCAGCGCTGGCCCGTATTGAGTCGGTAAATCCAAGGATCAACGCGATTTACCACGTGGATGCCGAGGGCGCGCTTGAAGCGGCCCGGGCGTCCGAGAAACGCTGGCACGACAACATACCAATGGGGCCGCTGGATGGCGTGCCGACAACAGTCAAAGACGCAATGGATTGCATCGGTATGCCCGCCTATCGCGGCTCGGCGGCGGGTGAGGCATCGGTCAGCACAACCGATCATCCCACCGTAGCACGCATGCGTGAGGCCGGTTCCGTGATCCTGGGCAAAAATACCATGTGCGATTATGGCATTCTTGCAGGCGGAGTGAGCTCAAAGCATGGGGTTACCCGCAATCCATGGGATGTATCGCGCACGACAGGCGCATCATCTTCGGGCGCGTCGGCCAGTGTTGCCGCTGGGATCGAGCCGGTTTCGATTGGGACCGACATCGTGGGATCCATCCGTCTGCCGGCCTCGTATTGCGGCCTGGCCGGGCTGAAGCCCAGCCAGGGGCGAGTGCCCTATTACGTCTGCAACAGCCCGGCGATCACGGCGGGGCCGTTGGCCCGCAATTTTGGCGACGTCGCGCTGCATATGAATGTTCTGACCGGAGAGGATACACGCGATTTCGCGGCATTGGCACGGGACGGCGCGAACTATGTTTCGCGCCTGACGCGCGGCGATCGCAAAGGCATGTCGGTTCTGGTCATCCCCGAGCTGGGCTTGGGCGAACCGGTGGCGGAAGATGTTCAGGCAGCGCTGGAACGGACGGCACAGGTTTTGCGGGATATGGGCGTTCAGGTCACCTATCTTGAAACCGCGCCGTTCAGCCGAACGGACTGGGAACCCGCCGAGGCATTCTACAAAATACGTACCCTGTCCGAACTGATGCGCCAACCCGAGGCCGAACAGGCGAAAACGCCCTATATCCGCGACTGGACCAACGATGCACGCGCATTGCCCGCTGTTGAGCATCAGCGGAATTTCGATCACACGCAGGCGTTGCGCGAACGTGCGTTGGCGCTGATTGACGGCCATCATTTTGTCCTGTTGCCATCGGCACCTGACACCGCCTTTGCTGCCGACCTGCCGGGGTCTGACCCCGATAAGCCGTTCGAAAGCTGGGCTAATACCTTCCTGTTCAACCTCACTGAGCAACCGGCATCCAGTATTCCGGTCCGGCTAGACCGAAACGGGCTGCCGATCGGTATGCAACTGGTCGGACGCCGCTTTGACGATCTGGGCGTTTTGCAAATGTCGTGGCGGATCGAACGGGACATCGGAGAAATGCCGCCTGCGCCTCTGTGACGGACGCAGATGCAGAAAAACACATTGAGAGGCAAAAAATGAGCGCAGAAAAAACGACGATTCCCGGGCAGATCATGACGATGCCACTGACGGTGACCAGCATTTTCCGTCATGGCATGCGTGCGCATCCCGAGGCGGAGATTGTCTGGCGCAACTCGGACATGACGATTGATCGCTACAGCTTTGCGGATATGGGGCGACGGACCCAACAACTGGCGCACGCTTTGACCGAACTGGGTGTGGGGCCGGGTGACCGCGTCGCGACGTTGGCCTGGAACAACAATCGGCACCTGGAACTCTATTATGCATTGGCTTGCATCGGTGCGATTTGCCACACGATCAATCCGCGCCTGCATCCGGATCAGATCGCGTTTATTATCAACGACGCCGAAGACACGCACATGTTCTTCGACACGACTTTTGCGCCGCTGATCGATGCTGTCTCGGCCCGCTGCCCCAGCGTTCAGGCCTGGTTCAGCCTGACTGGCCCGGACCAGGTGCCGCAGATGAAGACTCTGGTCAGAGACTACGAATCCCTGATCGCGGGCAAGCCCGAGGTTTATGACTGGCCCGAACTGGATGAGAACGCGGCCATGGCGCTGTGCTACACATCTGGCACAACAGGCAATCCAAAAGGCGTTTTATATTCCCATCGTGGGACCGTGTTGCACGCCATGGGAGTGTCCGGCGGCGACTGGCTGGCGCTCAGCTCGCGTGATGCCACTTTGCCCGTGGTGCCGATGTTCCACGCCTGTGCCTGGGGTATTCCCTATGCGGCCCTGATGAACGGCACCAAACTGGTCATGCCCGGACCAGGCATGGATCCGGCCCCGCTGCGCGAACTTATGGACGATGAAGAGGTCACGATGATCTCGGGTGTGCCGACTGTCTGGCTGGGCTTGTTCGAATATCTGGATCAGCAGGGCGCCACGCTAAAAACAGTCAAACGCGCGATGATGGGAGGTTCAGCCGCACCTCTGTCACTGATCGAGCAGATCGAAAAAGGCCACGGTATCGACGTGGTGCATGGCTGGGGCATGACCGAGCTGAGCCCGGTCGGCACGCTTTCGGTGCCCAAATGGGGCGAGGATAAACTGCCAATCGACGACCGCCTTGCGCTGAAAACCAAACAGGGTCGCGCGCTTTATGGGGTCGAGATGCGCATCGTTAATGATGAAGGCGAGTTGCTGCCACATGACGGCGTTGCCTCGGGTATGTTGCAGGTGCGCGGCCACTGGGTTGCCGAAAGCTATTGGGGCGGGGCCGGTGCTGATGCCTTTACCGACGACGGCTGGTTCATCACCGGTGATGTCGCGGCGATCGACCCGAAAGGCTATCTGCGCCTGACCGACCGAACCAAGGATGTCGTCAAATCGGGCGGCGAGTGGATTTCCTCGATCGATCTGGAAAACATCGCCATGAGCCACCCGGACATTCTGGAGGCCGCCTGTATCGCCGCCAAACACCGTAAATGGGATGAGCGCCCGCTGATCGTTGCTGTCAGGCGTGAGGGCTCGGATGTCAGCCGCGTGGATGTCCTGACGCTCTACGAGGGTCAGATCGCCAAGTGGTGGACGCCCGACGACGTGGTGTTCCAGGCCGAGCTTCCGCACACCGCCACCGGCAAAGTTTCAAAGCTGCATCTGCGTGAGCAATACGCCGACTACAAGCTGCCCACTGACATCTAACACTTCCTTCGAGGATCAATCTAATGCGTTCTGCTGTAATCGTCTCGACCGCCCGTACTGCAATTGGCAAAGCCTTTCGTGGTGCTTTCAACGACACTCACCCCGCCGTTTATGGTGGCCATGCTGTCGCCGAGGCGGTCAAACGCGCCGGTGTTGACCCGTCTGAAATCGAGGACGTGATCATCGGCAATGCCGTCCCCGAAGGTGCAAACGGCGGCAATCTTGGCCGTCAGGTCGCCATGCGCGCCGGTCTGCCCGTGACCGCATCGGGCCAAACCATCAACCGGTTCTGCTCCTCAGGTCTTGAGGCGCTGACACGCGCCTGTTCGCGGGTCATGGTCGATGGCTGCGATGTGGTTGTCGGTGGCGGTGCCGAAAGCATCTCGCTGGTGATGGGTAGCGATAACACCTATCGCCTGAAAGAGGACTGGATCGCGCAAAACATTCGTGGGTTCTACGATCCGATGATCGCGACCGCCGATACTGTAGCCGAACGCTATGGCATCACCCGCGAGGCGCAGGATGCGTTTGCCCTGCAATCTCAGCAGCGCACCGCCGCGGCGCAGGCAGCGGGCAAATTTAACGATGAAATCGTGCCAATCACGGTCACCAAGGCGAACAAGAATAAGGAAACCGGCGAGATCACCTATGAAGAGGTCACGCTGTCGCAGGACGAGTGCAACCGTCCTTCGACCACGCTGGAAAGCCTGCAGGGTCTCACTCCAGTGATGGGCGAGGACAAGTGGATCACGGCTGGTAACGCCTCGCAATTGTCCGACGGTGGCTCGGCGCAGGTCGTGATGGAAGAGAAGCTGGCTGAAAAGCGCGGGCTGGATCCTCTGGGGCGCTACATGGGCTATGTGGTTGCGGGTTGCGAACCGGATGAGATGGGCATCGGCCCGGTCTTTGCCGTACCGAAATTGCTGGAACGCAATGGCCTCAAGATGGACGATATCGGCCTGTGGGAACTGAACGAGGCCTTTGCATCGCAAGCCCTGTATTGCCGCGACACGCTGGGCATCCCGAAGGAGATCCTGAACGTCGATGGCGGCGCGATTTCCGTGGGCCACCCCTATGGTATGTCGGGCACGCGTATGGTCGGTCACGCGCTGATCGAGGGCAAGAAACGCGGCGCGAAGTACATCGTTGCCACTATGTGCATCGGCGGCGGCATGGGTGCTGCTGGTCTGTTCGAGGTTCTGTAAATGACTGCGATCAAAAAAGTTGCTGTCATCGGCTCGGGCGTGATGGGGGCAGGCATTGCCGCGCATTTCGCCAATGCCGGTGCTCAGGTCGTTTTGCTGGACATCGTCCCAAAGGATGCCGAAGACCGCTCGATGTTGGCCAAAGGTGCCATTGCACGCATGACCAAGGGCCGCGCGCCGCAACTGGCCGACCCGGCCTATGCGGCCCGGCTGACAGCGGGCAATCTGGATGATGATCTGGATCAGCTTTCGACCTGTGATTGGGTGGTTGAGGTTGTTCTGGAAAACCTCGCCATCAAACACGCGCTCTATGCGAAAATTGCGCCTTACCTGCGCGACGATGCACTGCTGAGCTCGAACACCTCGACCATTCCGCTGGCCGATTTGGTCAACCAAATGGATGACAGCCTGCGCAAGCGGTTCATCATCGTGCATTTCTTCAACCCGCCGCGCTATATGCGCCTGATTGAGCTTGTGACCGGACCGGACACAGATCCGGCTGCTGCGGAACGTGCGTGTGCGTTCAGCGATGAACGCCTCGGCAAAACCGTCGTGCCCTGCAACGACCGCCCCGGTTTCATCGCCAACCGTCTGGGCGGGCTGTGGATGAACGCCGCTGCCCGCGAGGCCGTGGCGCGTGGCATCACAGTTGAAGAGGCTGATACAGTGCTGGCCCGTCCCTTCGGCGTGCCCGGAACGGGTGTATTCGCGTTGATGGACCTGATCGGTATCGACCTGATGGGCAAATCGCGCCTGTCTATGCGCAATCTGCTTGAGGCTGATGATCCGCAGCAATTCCATACCGACGGTCTGGAGCTGTTCGATCAGATGGCCGCCAAGGGTTTGGCCGGTCGCAAGGTCGGTGCGGGTTTCTATCGCAGATCCAAGGACGAAAATGGCAAACCAGTCGCCGAAGCCGTTGATCTGGCAACGCTAGAGTATCGTGCGCAGGCCAAGGGTCCGGAGTTGGCCAAGAGCTTTGGTGTCGACTTTATTGATCAGGCCGGTGATCGGTTGGCTGATTTTGCCTGGGCCGTAATGGGGCCGACTTTGTCTTACGCAGCATACTGCGTGCCCGAGATTACCGCCAACCCGGCGGATATCGATGCAGCGATGGAGCTGGGATACAATTGGCGTATGGGCCCATTCAAGCTGATCGACAAGATTGGTGCGGACAAGATTGTGGCTCGCTTGAAGGCCGAGGGTCAGGACGTGCCGCCATTGCTGGCGTTGGCCGCTGAACGCGGCGGGATTTATTCAGGTCATGGCCGTAACCGTAAGGTGCTGTTGCCTTCGGGCGAACAAGCGGACGTGCCGCGTGGCCCCGGGGTGATCTTTGCATCTGACCTGACGGATGCTCCGGTGTTCCAGACCGAGGCTGTTGTGCTGCGCGATATAGGTGATGGTGTCGCTCTGCTGACGATCACGGCACCTAATGCGGCTTTGGATGATCAGGTGATGACAGGTGTGAGCAAAGCACTGGGCGTTGTGGGCCGAGACTTCAAAGCGATGGTCATCGGGTCGGACGGCAACCACTTTTCTGTGGGCGCGAACCTAAAAAAAGCGCTGGATCGTGCTGATGCGGGGGAATTGGATCTGGTCGAAGGGCAACTGGCCATCGGTCAGGCCACGATGCGCAAGATCAAGTACGCGCCGTTCCCGGTTGTCTCGGCTGCCTGTGGTCTGGCCCTTGGTGGCGGCTGCGAAATCCTAATGCACTCGGATCGGGTCATGGCCGCGTTGGAAAGCAATATCGGGTTGGTCGAGGCCAATGTTGGCCTGCTGCCTGCGTGGGGCGGAACCACAGCCCTGTTGCTGCTCAAGGCGGCGGAGTTGGGTGATCCGGTCAAAGGGGCCGAGGCTGCGTTCGATGTGATTTCTGTGGCGCTGATGACCGGCTCTGCCCCGATGGCGCAACACGCGGGCTATCTGCGCGCGACGGACGGCGTTGTCATGAACCGCGACCGCCTTCTGGCCGAGGCCAAGGCGGCGGCTCTGGCGCTGGCTGACGGGTACAAACCCGCGCCCAAGGCCGAGATCACACTGGATGCCGCCGCTATCAATGCCGCGCTGGAGCCCAAACTGGCCGCACTGGCCGAGGCTATGCCAGACGCGCCCTACACGGTCGAGATTGCGCGTGAAACGGCGCACGTACTGGCCGGAGGTGAGGGCGGCGTTCTGGATGAAGAAGCGCTGCACAGGCTGGAAGCCGAAGGCATGATGCGCCTGATCCGACAGGATAAGACAATCGAACGGATGCGCCACACCATGACGACCGGCAAGCCGCTCAAAAACTGAGGGATCATAGGTATGGACTATCAACTCCCGCAGCGGGACATTACTTTTCTGTTGGACGAGGTTCTTGACCTCGACAAGACGTTGGCACTGCCTGGGTATGAGCATTGCGACAAAGATACGTTCTTTGCGGTCGTTGACGCGATCAACGGGTTTGTGCGCGACAATCTGGCAACCTGCAATGAGGCGGGCGATAGCCCGGGTGCGCGGTTGGAAGACGGTCAGGTCCATGCCGCCCCCGGGTTTAGTGATGCCTATAAGGTATTCTGCGAAGACGGCTGGAACGCGCTGGCACTGGAAGAAGAATATGGTGGCCAACAACTGCCCTTCGTCCTGCATGCCGCCCTGCGTGAAGGGATGGCCGGAACCAATCTGGCTTTTGCCCTGATCCACGAACTGAACTTCGGCGTTGCCGAAGCGCTGATGGCCTATGGATCGGACGAACAAAAGGCGGTCTATTGCCCTCAGCTGACGTCCGGCAACTGGGCCGGAACCATGAACCTGACCGAGCCGCATTGCGGCACCGATCTGGGCCTGATCCGCACCAAGGCCGTGCGAAATGATGACGGATCTTATGCCATCACCGGTAACAAGATCTTCATCACCTGGGGCGACCACGACATGTCGGAAAATGTCGCCCATCTGATCCTGGCGCGGGTCGAGGGCGCCCAGCCCGGACCGCGTGGACTGTCACTGTTTTTGGCACCAAAATACATGCTGGATGCGGACAACAACACGACGGACCAGCAAAACACGATCACCATTGCCGGGATCGAGAACAAGATGGGTATCCACGGATCACCCACTTGCGCCATTTCTTTCGAGGACACCAAAGCCTGGATTGTCGGCGAAGAAGGCAAGGGCCTGGCCGCGATGTTCGTGATGATGAACGCCGCGCGCCTTTCGGTGGGCCTGCAAGGGTTAGGCGTGGCCGAAGCCGCAGTTCAGACCGCGACATCATATGCCCACGAACGACTACAGGGTCGCGCGGACGGGGAACCTATGAACCCGACGGGCCCAGCTGATCCGCTGATCGCTCATGCGGATGTGCGCCGACGGTTGTTGACCGCGCAGGGCGAAATGGATGCCGCCCGTGCGATGGCCTATTTCGGCGCTGGTCTGTTAGACGCGGCGCATCGCGCCGATACGCCTGAACAGCGTAAAGAGGCGGATGCGCATCTGTCGCTGCTGACTCCGGTGATTAAATCCTATTTGTCTGACATGGGATCGCGAATGGCGAATGAGGCTGTGCAGATGCATGGCGGGCATGGCTTCATCAAAGATTATGGTGTCGAACAGCTGGTGCGTGATGTGCGGATCACTGAAATCTACGAAGGCACCAATGCCGTTCAAGCCCGCGATCTGGTTATGCGTAAGGTGCGCGGCGACAATGGTGCCGTCATCAAGGGCCTGGTGGCCGACATGCTGGACGAGGCGGGCAAACTGGGCGGCGACCTCTCTGACTTAGAGAATAACTTGCGCGATGCGGCATCCCGGCTTGGGCGTTCGACCGATTGGGTGCTAGGCACGGCGCAAGGTGACGTGCTGTCTGGCGCGTGCGACTATCTGGAAATTGTGGCGTTGAGCGTGTCGGCCTGGATGTCCGCCCGGATTGCACGGGTGGCTAAGGCTGCAGCAGGTTCTCAATCGCCAGAATACTATGCGGATCGGGTGAATGCAGCGCGCGCCTTTATGGCGCGGGCATTGCCCCGTGCTGTCAGCCACGAATTAATCATGCAGGCCGGTGAACCCGGCGTTGTATGTCGGGCTGATCGCTGTTTGTAACTCCTCCTTCTTCACAGACAGCGGTGCTAAAGGGCGTTCTGGAAACAGGGCGCCCTTTTTGCGTTTCTTGAACCAAATCAAGTTCCGTTGAGCGGTCAGCAGTAGAATTTCGTGAACTGGCACTAAAGGCAGGTATAGTCTTGAAAACGCACAACCTTGTGCAACTTTTTATGCATTCAAAGGGCGAAGATGTCGTTCTGTCCGGCTCGGACCCGGATCGGTATGAAACGCTGTTAGAACGGACAACCGAGTAGATGAGATTTGCCGACGAAAACGGGTATGCAGGGTTTTGCATGACCGAGCATCATTTTCAGATGGAAGGGATCGAAACCACGACCAATCCGCCTTTGTGGAATATGCACATCGCTGCAAACACCAAAAACCCGATGGTGGGGCAGGTGGGTATGGCGCTGACGGCGCATCACCCTATGCGTCTGGCCGAGGATCTGGCAATGATTGATCACATGTCCGGTGGCCGATTGTTCTGTGGGTTTGTTCGAGGCAACACGCCGCGCTGGCTGAATACACTGGCGCAGCATCTTGATATCACAACAACTCAATCTGACCGATCCAAGGAAGATGCCCGGAACCGTCGATTGATGGAGGAAAGTTGGGCCGTGGTCAAAAAGGCCTGGACCAACGAAACCTTCAGTCATCATGGTGAGTTTTGGAACATCCCTGCCGACAACATCACATGGCCCTTCCCCCCGACCGCAAAGTATGGCGGCGAAGGCGCGGTGGACGATAATGGCACGTTGCGCAAAATGGGTATTGTTCCGCGCCCGCGTAAGCGAACCGACGGGCGGGATTTTCCACCGCTTTACGTGCCGTTTTCGTGGTCGATGGAGACGGCGAAGTTCTGGGCCAAGGAAGGCGCCAAGCTGGTGTCTTTTGTGTCCAAGGATGAGTTCATGGATATGACGATGCCGATCTATCTGGAAGAAGCGCACCACCATGGCCATACCGATCTGACGGTTGGAAACACTCTGGTTTTGGGCGGGCATTTGACCATCGGATCGACCGACGCGCAGGCCGAACGGCACTCTCGCGATTTTGAGGAACTGTTCAATTTCGCTTATAATGCCCCGCCATATCATGTGCCGATGGGACGCGTCTGGAAAGGCACCGTGAACCAGGTGATTGATCAGGTTGGTACATTGAAAGAGAAATACGGGACCGAAGAATTCGTCGTCTGGCATCACGTCGGATACTTCACGCAGGATGAAGAGCTTGAGATGTTGGATAACTACGCCAAAGTCATCAAGGCGTTTTCCTGAACCGGGGCAATAGGGGCCAACAGCCCCCAAGCCGCGGTACTAATCTGCGGCTTGGGGAATGCAGGTTTCTATCTGACAGGCGAGGATCGGTTGGCTCTGGTCAATCAGACGCTCAAGAGTAGCCATTCCCGGCGTAGCGCCAACTAGAAGGCCTTGACACAAGTCTTTAAATATCGCTTGTATACTAATGAAAATGTCTGAAGGAGGCACGACGGCCGAACGGTTACTTGGCGTGCTTTTTTTGATCCAAATATGAACCAGAAATCACATGCCAAATGGGGGATCAGATGGCTGACGCACCAAAAGACACGCCGGAACAGGGTCGCACACTAATCCGCAACATCGGTTTGCTTCTGACCGGTGATCTGGACTCGCCTATTGCGGACAGTGATTGCCTTCTCATTGAAGACGGAGTGATTGTGGGCTTTGAGGCCGGCGATGCGGATCGCATCATCGATGCCTCGGGCTGTGCGGTTGCGCCGGGCCTGATTGACGGGCATTGCCACCCGGTTTTCGGCGATTGGACCCCACGCCAAAGCCAGATCGGCTGGATCGAAATGAATGTTAACGGCGGCGTCACAAGCTTCATATCCGCGGGCGAAGTCCATCTGCCCGGTCGCCCCAAGGATGCCGAAGGCGTCAAGGCATTGGCGATGGTGGCACAACGTTGCTATTCAAATTTCCGCCCGTCCGGTGCCAAGGTTTTGGCAGGAGCGCCAGTGCCCGAACTTGATTTTGATCGCGATTTCTATGCGGCAATAAAGGCGGCTGGTATCCGGCATATTGGTGAGATCGGCCTTGGGACAGTAGCCAAAGGCCCGGACGCGGCACGGGTCACCGGCTGGTGTCGGGAATTGGGAATTGAAACCATTATGCATACTGGCGGCCCTTCGATTGCGGGCTCTCACGATGTTCGAGCTGCAGATGTGCTAGAAGCGCAACCGGACGTAGTCAGTCATATCAATGGCGGACCAACCTCAATTTCGCAGGATGAACTCCGAGAGCTTTGCCGTCACGCGAAAGGGGCGCTTGAAGCGGTACACAATGGTAACGAGAAATCGGTACTCGTGACACTGGAAGGCGCTCTGGCCGAAGGACGCCTTGCCGATTTCCTGATTGGAACAGATGCTCCAGCAGGGTCCGGCGTACAGCCGAACGGAATGCTGCGGATGGCAACTCTGCTGGCCAGTATTGGCGGATTGCCTGCCGAACAGGCGTGGTGCTGTGGCACCGGAAACGTGGCCAAGAGACGGGGTCTTGCACAAGGGATCGTGGCACCTGGCCGTCCAGCCGATCTGGTGTTCATGGACCGCCCAGAAGGATCGGACGGTAAGAACGTTTTGGAAGGCATGGCCGTCGGTAACATCCCCGGAGTTGGGGCTGTTATGATTGATGGTAAGATGCGTACCGGACGGTCGCGCTCGACCCCTCCTGCAGCGCGCGTACCTGTACTTTAAAGACACGAGAAACGTAGGTTTGTAACCTAGGCCCGGTCGCCAGATTGGCGGTCGGGCTTAGGGCTTTACCAACAATACGAACTTGGATTGTCTGCTTCAGACGCTAAGTGACTCTTGCCGAGGGTATGTCTTTGGCAGGTTGCGTTTATCGTATTGGCAAAATCTCAAGATTTGGGGCGCGTATTTGCGCCCCATTTTGATCGCTCAAAGCGCAGCTTCGCTGCCCAGAACGGTCGTGAACTCGTTCGAGAACGTGCCGCCGTTGCCATGGGCAATCGCGATATTTACATCGTCGATCTGACGATCGCCACCGTCGCCCCGGATTTGGGTCGCAGCCTCGATCAGACAGAACAGGCCGTACATGCCGGGGTGTACGCAACTTAACCCGCCGCCATTGGTGTTTACCGGCAGCGAGCCGCCCGGTGCGATGTTGCCATCGGCGACAAAGGCCCCCGCCTCACCTTTCTTTACAAAGCCCATGTCCTCGAGGAACAGCAGCGTGTTGATGGTGAAGGCATCATAAAGTTCGACCACATCCACGTCTTTGGTGGTGACGCCGGCCATCTCGAACGCGCGTTTCGAACTTTCCGCGGCACAGGTTGTGGTCAGCGTGGCAGCCTGGCTGATCTCGCGGTGGGAAATGGCATTGCCGCCCCCAAGGAAATAGGCGGGCTTTTCCTGAAAATCCTTTGCGCGGTCGGCCGAGGTCACGATGATCGCGGCACCGCCATCCGACATCAGGCAGCAATCCAGAACCGCCAGTGGATCGGCAACCATGGGCGCGGACAGATACTCCTCCATCGTCAGGTCATCCTGCATTGTCGCATCGGGGTTCAGCTGAGCCCATTTCCGGGCCGAGATGGCGACATGTCCGAAATGCTCTTTGGGTACGTTGAACTCGTGCATATAGCGTTGCGCGGTGAAGGCATATCCCGGCACCGGCACCATTGGTTCATAGGCGCGTTCCCATTGAGGTGTTTCGATCAACCCATTGAGATCGCGCGCGGATTTCGCGTTCGAGCCGTAGCAGATCAGCACGTTCTTACACAAGCCCGCCTGAATCGCCATGGTCGCTTCGACCAGATAGGACATGAAGGACGATCCGCCCACCATGTCCGAGTTCGCCCAGGTTGGCTTGATGCCCAGATACTCGGCGATCGAGAGGGTGGGGAAGAAGTGGTAGAAGGTGCCGCCACAGACGCCGTCGATCTCGGACAGGTCCATGCCTGCATCGGTCAGCGCGTTCTGTGTGGCCCTGGCGATCAGTTCCATTGGTGAGGTGTTGGGCGTTTTGCCCAAACCCCAATAGCCTTTGCCAACGATAGCGGATTTGCCGCGAAGTGCGTGTGCCATGATTGAATTCCTTATTCCGCGGGCTTGAAGAACACGGCGGCTTCGCCGGATTTTGCGTTGGGTCCGAAGTCGGGGGTCATGACAACGGCCCGCACTTTCATACCGATGGTGATCGCTTCGTTGTCCACGTCCACAATGCGGCTGAACATGCGAGGACCTTCGTCCAGATCAATTAGTACGTTGTTGATGTCACCGCCGTATTTCGCCGGACGCCGGATGATGGTCGAGGCAAAGACGGTGCCGCGGCCCGAGGCTTCGACCCATTCCAGATCGTCTGCTCCGGTGGTGGGGGACAGGGCGCGTGGGTAGAAGTTGTATTCACCGGTGGTTTTTGAGCGCTGGATCAGAAATTTTCCAGCGGCCAGACCGGAACGGAATGCCGCGTCGGCCTGAGGGCTGGCTTCGGGAAGAGTAAAGTCAGTCATGTGTCGTCCTTGATGTTCACGCGGCAAAGATCGCCGCAGAATGCGTAGGTTCTGGATTAAGGATGCGGTGCCGCAGCAAACCGGCTTCCGGCAGGATGCGCGCCCGGACATGGGCCGCAGTGGCGCGCAACAATTCGGGTTCCGGGGCGTTGTCCGCGGCGGCCTCGAGATCCGCCCAGACGCGACCAAAATATACCAGCCCGGTCAGCCGCAAATAGTCCGAGACCGACGGTCCGATATCTGTACAGTTTTGCATGGCTTGGGTTGCCGTTTCCCAGGCGTCGATCGCATCGGCCAGCTCGACCGAGCTGGGGCCCGTTGAGGCCAAATCGCTAAAAGCCTGCGCCGCCGCACCGCCATTTGCGCGGATCGCGCGGCGGGCCACTCCGGTCGCCAGAACGCCGTTGGTGCCTTCGTAAATCGCCATGATGCGGCTGTCGCGCATGATCTGTTCAACGCGGTATTCCTTGCAGAATCCATAGCCGCCGTGGATTTGCACCGCTTGGCTTGAGGCCGCGTTGACTGCGTCGGTCGCGAAGGCCTTGCAGGTCGGAGTAAGGATATCCAGCAACCCCTGATCGGCGCCCAAATCCATATCCACAAAGGTGCGATAGGCCATCGCCCGGCATCCCAACGTATAGGCGTAGATATCCAGCAACATCCGCTGAACGTCACCGTGTTCTGTGATCAGCGCCGTGCCTTCTGATGTCGTGCCCTGGCGCCGACCTGCGGCATGCAAACGCGAACGCTGAAAGGCCACGTCCATTTGGCCCACGGCCTGCAGGGCCACATCCAGACGCTCGGCATTCATCATAGTGAACATGGCAGCCAGCCCCTGGCCTTCCTGGCCCAACAATTCGGCTTTTGCGCCGTCGAACGCCATCTGACAGGTGGGTGATGCATGCATCCCCATCTTTTCTTCGATTCGCACAGTCTGAACCCGGTTACGTGTCCCATCGGGTAACACGGCAGGGCAGGCGAACAGGCTGAGGCCCCTGACCCCCGGTGCCGCATTCGGGGTGCGCGCGAGCACCAGATGCAAGACGTTGTCGGTATAGTCGTGGTCACCGCCCGAAATGAAGATTTTTGTTCCGCTGAGCACGTAGTCATCACCATCGGGCGTAGCGGTTGTTTTGATCCGACCTAGATCTGACCCCGCATCCGGTTCGGTCAGGCACATCGATGCCATCCATTCACCGGACACCAGCTGCGGCAACAGCCGCGCCTTTTGATCGTCATTGCCCGAGGCATTCAGAGTTCGAATGCAGCCCTGCGCCAGGCTCAGCACCATCTCATAGGAAATACACGCGCCAGCCAGCATGTCCGCCAGAACCGCACCCAGAATGTGTGGCAGTTCTTGCCCGCCATATTCTTCAGGCGCACAAAGGCCCGGCCAACCGGCATCGGCATAGCGTTTATAGGCGGCAACCATGCCCGGTGGCATCCGTACACGGCCATTTTCCAGACGCGCGCCGTGTTCCTCGCCGATCATGTCCAAAGGGGCAATCTCGGTATTGATGAAGCGGCCTAAGGCTGGGATTACGGCTTCGGCTAGATCGTCGCTCCAATCTGGCAGCCGCTCGGGTCGGCCGATATGCTTGAGGACGAATGCAATCTCGGCTTCAGAGGCGGTGTAGTCGATCATGTGGCGGCCTTTCCTGATACGATCACATCCGCGGCTCCATCATACAAGCCAGTGACCGCGTCAGCCCGAAGCTCTAGCGCAAGGCGTTGATTGATATAGCCTTTTTCCGTGACTTCATTCTTTTCAACCGACGGGGCGTCGTGTTCGATGCGAACGCGCTTCACGCGTGTGGCGCTGCCGGTTTGGCCGGCATTGTATGCAGCCAAACGTTCGGTAATGAAGGCGCGCACAGTCGGATCATCGGCGTAACCCGCCAATGTGTCGCCCCGTCCGGTCAGGGCTTTGCATTCATCCGCATTCAGGAACAGCAAGGCTCCTATTTCGCTCCGGTCATGGCCGGTAATGACGGCATCTGAGGCAATCGGGCTGAGGGCGTGCAACAACGCAACGCGTAAGTTGCCCACTGCGACCCAAGTGCCGGTCATCAGTTTGAAGTTCTCAGAGATGCGGCCATCGAATACGATGCCCTTTGATGGGTCATCTGGATCTTGCAAACGTCCCGCGTCGCCAGTCAGGAAGTACCCTTCGTCATCAAACGCCTCGGCGGTTTTTTCGGCGTTGTTCAGATAACCTGTTGTCACATGCGGTCCGCGGACCCGCATTTCCAGCTTGCCACCATTGGGCAGGAATTTCAGCTCGGATCCCGGACCCGGCACACCGATGACGCCTGCCTTGTCGATGGGGAAGTGCACACAAGTGGCCATCATCGCCTCAGTCAGGCCCCAAGCGCTTACAAACGGGATTTTCTCACCCCGTTCCTGCACGCCCAATTGTTCCAGACCTTCCCAAAGATGGTCGGGTAGCCCCGCACCAGAGAAAAAGATCAGATCAAGCCGCTTGAAAAAAGCGTTGCGAAAGGCTGCGTCCTCGCGCAGGACCGGCAAAAGCATGTCAAAACCGCGCGGGACGTTGAAGAACAGAGTGGGCGATACGTCGCGCACGTTGCGAATTGTCTTTTCGATTTCACCCGGCACGGGTTTGCCATCATCGACATAGAAGCTGCCGCCGTTGCGCAGCATCATGTTGAAGTTGAAATTGCCGCCGAACGTATGGTTCCAGGGAAGCCAATCAACCACAACAGGTGGTGCGCTTTCCAGAAACGGCCAAATCTGCACCACGGCTTCTTGAGTGGCCAACATCATGCGCTGCGTTACGATGACGCCCTTGGGCAACCCGGTTGAGCCAGAGGTGAACAGAATCTTGGCCAGCGTGTCATGGTCAATCGTGGCCCGCGCTTGGGCAACCGGTACGTCAGCTGTGGCTTCCAGGGCGTGTTCAAAGGTCAGTGCGCCATTGTCCGACAGCTGTTCGATGCCTTCCGAGGCGAGAAACTCAAAAGCATGGGCAAAGCCCTTGGCATCATCGGCGTAGGCCATGCCGGGATTTGTGGTCCGGACGATATGGCGCAGCTTGGCCAGCGACTCGTCGAACAGAGAGTAAGGGACAGAAACCGGCACCACAGGAATGCCCACATGCATAGCAGCCAGCATCAGCAGACCGTGCCGGACCGAATTGCCTGACAGAATCAAAAGCGGGCGATCTCTACCCAGTCCCTTGTTCAGAAGAAACGCAGCCAGTGAGCGGGTTTGCGTCAAAGCCTCGGAATAGGTGACGCTGATCCATTCACAGTCTGGCCCACGTTCGGCCAGAAACAGGCGATCGGGTGCTTCTTCCGCCCAGCGTTCCAGATATTCAGAAACGCACTGTACATCCATATTCAGCAGGTATGGGCTGCGCAAAACAAAGGCGCCATCGCTTAGGTCTTCTCGCAACACCTTTGAAGGCGCGAATTTTTGGATAGGCACTATACCGTCTTCACTTTGCCGGGCTGAAATGCTCATCTTTCCTCTCCCTGTCATCTGGTCGCCATGGATGCGACATGATGCATATTTTGAAAATCAGGCTATCCAAAAAATTGTTAGTATGCAAATGTATTATTGATCGTTCACTAAGTTCTGATTTAACGGGTATGATGCATCAGGAAATCGCGCAAGACCGAAGCCTGATTTCGTTGCGTCATGGCGTACGGGGCACACAGGGAGACATGGAATGAGAATCGAAAACGCATCCGCAATTGTGACTGGCGGTGCTTCGGGGTTGGGGTTTGCGACGGCCGAATATCTTGCATCATACGGGGCGAAAGTGGCCCTGTTCGACTTGCCCGGTGACAAGCTGGACGAGGCCGCAAAGCAGATGGGGGCAATTGCTGCGCCTTGCGACGTCACCAAAGAGGCCCAGGTTGCTGCGGCGCTGGACACGGCAACTGCGGCCAATGGTTTGCCCCGTGTTGTCGTCAATTGCGCCGGCGTAACGCATGGCGAGCGGATCGTAGGGCGCAATGGCCCGGCGGCGCTGGACGGGTTCGCCAGAACGGTTCAGATCAACCTGATCGGCACCTTTAATGTCATGCGCCTGGCGGCTGAGCGGATCATGCAAAATGAACCGCTTGTGGATAACGAGCGGGGGATTATCATCAACACCGCGTCGGCGGCGGCCTTTGAGGGGCAGATCGGGCAGGCGGCTTATTCTGCCTCGAAAGGTGGGGTGGCCAGTCTGACCTTGCCTGCGGCGCGGGAGTTTGCGCGCTCGGGCGTTCGGGTCATGGCGATTGCACCGGGTATCTTCTCGACCCCGATGATGGATTTGCTGCCGCAGGAGATTCAGGACAGTCTGGGTGCCAAGGTTCCCTTTCCGTCGCGCCTTGGGCAGCCGGCTGAATTTGCGCGCTTGGCAGGGCACATGATCGAAAACACCATGCTGAACGGTGAATGCGTGCGTCTGGACGGCGCGATCCGTCTGGAACCCAAGTAAGGCTTTGCAATGGAATATACACATATCACCCCAGAGACAGACGGCCCGGTTGGTATCCTGACGCTGGACCGACCTGCCAAGTTCAATGCGATCAATCACGGGCTGCTGTTAGAGATCGAGCATTATTTTGACACCCTTCCCGATGAGATCGGCGCAGTTGTGATCCGCAGTTCCGGTCAGCATTTCTGTGCCGGGCTAGACCTGTTGGAACATTCGATGCGCGACGCCGCAGGGGCGATGCATGAATGTCGCCTATGGCACCGGATTTTCGACAAAATCGAATACGGACGGGTTCCGGTCGTCGCCGCAATGAACGGTGGTGTTCTGGGCGGTGGGATGGAGCTGGCTATGACCGCCCATATTCGGGTCTCGCAGCAGGATACGTTCTATGAGCTGCCCGAAGGACGCCGCGCGATCTTTGTCGGCGGCGGCGCAACGGTACGTGTTGGCCGGATTATTGGGGCCAGCCGGATGATGGAGATGATGCTGACCGGCCGCCGCTATGGCTCGGACGAAGGGTTGCAACTGGGGCTGGCGCACTATGTTGAGCCGGACGGAACCGTGTTCGACAAAGCGATGGATCTGGCCCGGCGCGTGACCGAGAATGCGCCGCTGTCAAACTACATGATGATGCAGGCGATCACGCGCATCAATGACATGTCGGCCAGTGATGGCTTCTTTACCGAAAGCCTGGCTGCGGCGATTGCCCAATCCTCACCCGAAGCGCGGGCTGGGATGGAGGCGTTTCTGAACAAGACAGGAAAGCGGGACAATCAGTAAGTCCCGAGACACGCGGGATCTGGTGTGAGAGCGTTTCACCAGATCCCGGTGTAGGGCGGGGCAGAGCCCCGGTTGGTCAATCGACAAAGGCGCGTTCGACCACAAAAGTTGCAGGTTTGTTGTTGGCGCCCTCTTCCAGACCGAACCCTTCCAACGCGCCCTTGGTATCCTGCAGCATCGCCATCGAGCCGCAGATCATTCCGCGATCTGTTTCAGGTGAGATTGGCGGCACGTCCAAATCATTGAACACTTTGCCCGATGCCATAAGATCGGTGATCCGACCTTTGAACGGATAGTCCTCACGCGTGAGGGTGCAATAATGCCGCAAATTCTGTGCCATCTCGCCAACCAGCGGATCGGATTTGAGCTCCGCGACCAGATCCTTGCCATAGTCCAGTTCACCCTGTTCCCGGCAGGTATGGGTCAGGATCACTTCGTCGAATTTCTCATAGGTTTCTGGGTCGCGGATCAGCGATGCAAAAGGCGCGATGCCGGTGCCGGTCGAGAACATCCAAAGCCGTTTGCCCGGCAATAGCGCGTCATTGACCAATGTGCCGGTGGGCTTTTTGCGCATCAAAACCGTGTCGCCTTCGCGGATTTTTTGCAGGTGTTCGGTAAGTGGGCCGCCGGGAACCTTGATCGAATAGAACTCGATCTCTTCGTCCCAGCTAGGCGAAGCAATGGAATAGGCGCGGAACACGGGTTTTTCCGCATTCGGCAGACCGATCATCACAAACTCACCCGACCGAAACCGGAAGGACGCTGGACGGGTGATGCGGAATTTGAACAACCGGTCGGTGTAGTGCTTCACCTCGGTCACGGTTTCGGCGAACACGCCCGCCGGAATGGGGAATTCGGTCTTGGTCGTGGAATCCAGCGACATCTTGATCTCCTATTCTGCCGGGGCTTCGGACAGAAGCTCCAGTTTGCCGTCGTTGCCGTTCCAGTCGTCTGCGTCGGGCATCGGGTCTTTCTTTTCGGTGATGACGGGCCACGCCTCAGCGTATTTGCCGTTTAGTTCGACCCACGTCTCCATCCCGTCCTCAGTGTCCGGGCGGATTGCGTCGGCGGGGCATTCCGGTTCACACACACCGCAGTCGATGCATTCGTCGGGATGGATGACCAGTGTATTTTCCCCTTCGTAGAAGCAATCCACTGGGCAAACCTCCACGCAATCGGTGAATTTGCAGTTGATGCAGTTTTCGGTGACGACGTAAGTCATGGAGCGCCTATTCGTTAGTATACGAATGAGTATTGTGAGAATTACGTGCCTGTCAATACGTTTTTGTACGAATGAAAAATTCCTGTACCGGACTCTTGACCCAAATGTGAAAAAAGTTAGTGTACTAACGAAAATACGGCGCTTCGGCAGGGTAGTATGACTGACAAGCGGGTTGTCGAAACATCGGACTCATGCTGTTGGGGGAGATGCAGGATTCTATCCCGGACACAAGTTGGCCGATCGCAGCAGAGTTTTGAAAGGTTCAACCCATGAGCACACCCTTGCACGGATTGAAAGTGATCGAGCTGGCCCGCATTCTGGCCGGACCCTGGATCGGGCAGACATTGGCTGATCTGGGGGCAGATGTGCTCAAGATCGAAAGCCCCGAGGGGGATGATACGCGAAAATGGGGGCCACCGTTTATTGAGCGCGATGGCGATAAGACAGCCGCCTATTTCCACGCGGCCAATCGGGGTAAGGACAGTATCGCATTGGATTTCCGGGATGCGGGTGATCGGGCCAAGTTGTTGGATCTGATCCGCGATGCGGATGTGCTGATCGAAAACTTCAAGGTTGGCGGACTGAAAAAATTCGGCCTGGACTATGATAGCGTCAAACAGATCAACCCTGGACTTGTTTACGCATCCGTCACTGGGTTCGGTCAGGATGGACCCTATGCCCATCGGGCAGGGTACGATTTTCTTATCCAGGGTATGAGCGGGATCATGGACCTGACGGGCGACCCAGAAGGAGAGCCGCAAAAGATCGGCGTTGCCTTTGCAGATATCTTCACGGGTCTCTACGGGGTGATCGGTATTCTGGCTGCACTTGCTGAACGAGAGCGCTCGGGGCAGGGACAGCACGTGGATCTGAGCCTGCTGGATTGCATGACGGGCGTTCTGGCCAATCAGGCGATGAATTATCTGGCCTCGGGTGCATGCCCAACGCGAATGGGTAACGCTCATCCCAATATCGTGCCTTATCAGGTGTTTCCGGTGGCGGATGGACACATCATCATCGCCTGTGGCAACGACCGGCAATATGCAAGCCTTTGCCAAATACTGGGCCTGTCGGGGTTGATCGACGATACACGGTTTTCGTCCAACGCGGACCGTGTGGAAAATCGCGCTGCGTTGACTGAATTGCTGACGAATTCCTGTCTGGAATGGGTCAAGACCGATCTGTTGGCGGCCCTTGAACAACATGGCGTGCCCGGTGGCCCGATCAATTCAGTGCACGAGGCACTCAGCGACCCGCAGATTCAGCATCGCGAGATGCAGATCAACCCGGAAGGCGTGCCCGGTTTGCGCACTCCGATCCGGTTTTCCCGGTCTGAATTGCAGTTGGACAAGGCGTCGGCCAAACGGCCTGTCAAATCATGAGATTTTTCGCAGAATACGGATAAGGTTGCGCTGTTCAGCGGCCGTCAGCGGCTTGAGCGTTTCGTTGGTGATCTGTTGACCAACATCTTTCATCCGCGCGACCATGGCCTCGCCTTCGGGGGATAGCGAAATCAGTGTGCGTCGCTTGTCGTCCGGATCGGGTTCGACAACCGCAAATCCCTTTTGACGCAGGCGATCAACGACCCCTTTGATTGTCGCAACATCCATTGCCGCCAGCCGCCCCAATCGGTTTTGAGAGCACTTGCCCAAATCTGCAATACGGATCAGCGCAGCAAACTGCGTTGGCGTCAGGCCGTCCAATGTGTGTGACTGGAAAATCGACGCGTGGCGCTGATTGGCCAGCCGCAAAAGATAGCCGACCTGCTCGTCAAGCGCATAGCTTTCAATCGATTCCGTCATGACGGCTCCTGCCTGATTCAATTGTTCGTACTATAATAATCAAAGCCATGTCCTTCCCACAAGACCAAGGTATTAGACTGCAAGATAGGTATTTGAAATTTCTGGGTTTTCGTCGAGTTCAGTAAAGCTGCCTTCGAACCGCATTTCGCCCTTTTCGATGATATAAGCCCGGTCCGACACGATGCGCGCAAAGTGCAGGTTCTGTTCACTGATCAGCACCGAAAGCCCCTCTCGTTTCAGTTCCGCAATCACGCGGGCCATCTGTTCAACAATGACCGGCGCTATCCCTTCTGATGGTTCATCCAACAGGACCAGCTTGGGATTGCCCATCAACGTACGGGCAATGGTCAGCATCTGTTGTTCCCCACCCGACAGTTGTTTGCCCAGGTTCTTGCGACGCTCAGCCAGATTTGGGAACAGCTCGAACAAGTGTTCCTGTGTCCATTCGGGTGCATCTGGACGTGGTTCGCGGCGTCCGACTTCGAGGTTTTCTTCGATGGTCAGATCCCCGAAAATCCGACGGTCTTCGGGGACATAACCCATGCCAAGGCGACAGATCGCATGAGGGGTATTCCCCTGAATCTCGCGTTCGGCATAGCGGATGGTGCCATTTATGTGCCGCACCAATCCCATGATGGTCTTCATGGTGGTCGATTTGCCGGCACCATTCCGGCCCATCAGCGCAACCACCTCGTTTTCGCCGACGTTCAGCGAAACACCGTTGAGGATTTGCGCACGGCCGTACCAGGCCCCAAGGTTTTTGACATCAAGCATTGGCGCTCTCCGCTTCAAAGACTGAGCCACCGCCCAGATATACCTCTTGGACCAATGGGTTGGTGCGGATTTCAGGCCCTGTGCCTTCGGCGATCAACTCACCCCGGTTCAGCACCAGAATACGATGAGCATGGGCAAAAACGACGTCCATGTCATGTTCGGTGAACACCACGCTTACGCCGCCTTTAGCCACGATTTCCGCGGTCAACGCCATCAGGGCTAACCGTTCGGACGGTGCCATGCCCGCCGTCGGTTCGTCCATCAGCAGAAGGGCGGGTTCATGCGCCAAGGCAATCGCCAGTTCCAGTCTTTTCAGATCGCCATACGCCAGTTCCGAACATGCCCGCCCGGCTTGATCCTGCATCGAAACAAGTTCCAGCAACGCCATTGCCTTATCCACATACATCCGCGTCGCCCGGGAAAACAGGTCGAACACCCGGCGGTGATGCGAGATCAGCGCCATCTGGACGTTTTCCACAACGGTCATCGACAGGAAGGTCGCCGTAATCTGGAACGTTCGACCAACGCCCATACGCCAAATCTTGCGCGGCGGATGGCCGATCAGGGCCTGACCGCGCAAGGATACCGAGCCTGCGTCCGGTTTCAGGTAGCCATTCAGCATGTTGAAACATGTGGTTTTGCCCGCGCCGTTGGGACCGATCAGGGCAAGGAATTCCCCTTCCTTCAGATCGAAATTCACACCCTTCACGGCCTGCACGCCGCCAAAGGATTTAGACAGGTTGCGGACTTCGAGAACGTTGGTCATGCGCGGCCTCCTTTCAGGCCGCGCAGCAGGCGCTGGACACCGCCCGCAATTCCGTCAGGTGCCACTAGGACAACGATTAGAATGATGGCCCCGAAGATGAAACGCCAATAGTCTAACCGCGTGACCCAATCTTCGATCAGTACAAAGGCACCGGCCCCCAGGATCGGACCCGCCAGTGCGTGAATGCCACCCAGAAGAACCATGATCAGACCGTCGATGCTCAGCGCGATGCCGAGGCTGTCAGGAAAGACGCTGCCCTTGGAGAATGCAAAGACGACCCCGGCCAAACCGGCAAAGCCACCCGCCAGCACAAATCCCATCCATTGATGAAACCGGGTATCGATGCCAATCGATTCAGCCCGGGTTTGGCTGTCGCGTATGCCGCGCAGGATATAGCCGAATGGAGAGAAGGCCACACGACGCAAAGCCCATATTCCGCCGATACATAGGACGAAGGCGATGTAGAAATAAACCTTGTCGGAGCTGGCCCATTTGGCAGGCCATACGCCAAGGATGCCATCATCCCCGCCGGTGAATTCCTGCCATTGGAACGTGACACCCCATAGGATCTGGGCTGCGGCCAAGGTCAACATGGCGAGGTAAACGCCCGACAGCCGGACACAGAACCAGCCGAAGAACAGCGCTGCTATGGCCGCGCAAACCGGGCCGAAAAGCATAGCCGAGATCATGCCGAGGCCAAGGAATTTGACCGCCATCGCCGCGCCATAGGCGCCAACGCCGAAATAAGCGGCGTGCCCAAAGCTGACCATGCCGCCAACACCCATCATAAAATGCAGCGATACGGCAAATAACGTCGCGACCATCACATCGACCATCAGGACCGAAGTGAAATCAGCAGTGAACAAGGGGCTAAGCGCCAGCACCAGCAGCGCGGCCATCAGCACCATTGCTGATTTCTGATCCATCAGCGCCAGTGGTTGGTCCGGTTCTTCCGGCGCGCCCTTTTCGCTGCCGGGTTTGCCGAACAAGCCATGGGGCCGGAAGATCAGGACAATCGCCATAATGACGAAGGGTAAAACGATTGAGATTTGCGGGAAGATCAGGATTGCAAAAGCGTTCAGGACCGAGATCAGAACCGCCGCTACAAACGCGCCGGACACGCTGCCCATACCGCCAATGACAACCACGACGAAAGCCTCACCGATGATGGACAGATCCATCTGCAGCGATACCGCCTCGCGCGGGATTTGCAGTGCGCCACCCAATCCAGCCAAGAACGAGCCCAATACGAATGCTGCCGAAAACAACCAGGCTTGGTTGACGCCTAGCGCCCCGACCATCTCGCGGTCTTGGGTCGCGGCACGCACCAGAACACCCCAGCGGGTTTTGTGGAACAGCAGCCAGATGGCCAGCAATACGACCGGCCCGATAGCGATCAAGGCGAGGTCATATTCGGGAATTGGTTCACCCATGATGCGAACCGCGCTATCCAATCCCGGCGCGCGCGGGCCTAAAAGGTCCTCTGCGCCCCAGATCGCCAGCGTGCCATCCTGAAAGATCAATACGACGCCAAACGTTGCGACTAGTTGGAACAGCTCAGGTGCGTGGTAAATGCGGCGCAGGATAGTGAGTTCGATGATCAGGCCGATCACCCCGACGATCATTGCCGCCAAAATGACGCTGACCCAAAAGCCAAGGATGCTGCCGCTCCAGAGTGTGACCAGTGTGTAAGCGAGATAAGCGCCGACCATGTAGAACGAGCCATGCGCAAAGTTCACGATCCGCGTGACGCCGAAGATGATCGAAAGCCCGGATGCGATCAGGAAAAGCGAGGAAGCGTTCGCCAATCCAGTCAGTAGCTGTGCAAAATAGAACCCCATCGGGCCACCGTCCCTTGTTCGTGTTCTTTTTGTGGGGCGGGGCAGCTATTGCCCCGCCTAATTCGGCTTATTCCGCCGGACGCAAGGCTGCTGCGTCGTCTTCGCTGGGCAAGTAATCAGCCCCGTCGGCATAGGACCAGTCGACCATCGATGGTTTGCCGTCGACTGTCCCAGTCTTGCCGACATAGGCGCCCATCGTGGACTGATGGTCAGCCGCGCGGAAGGTGAAGGGGCCGGTTGGGCTGCTGTCAACGGTCAGGCCCTCCATCGCGGCCAGCAAGGCGTCAGTGTCTGTGGAATCGGCCTTTTCCAACGCTGCGGCGATGGCGAGGATCGAGTTGTATCCAACGATAGAACCGGTTTTGGGCGCTTCGCCGAACTTTTCGATATAAGCTTCAGCAAATGCTTTATGCTCATCCGTAGTGATGTCGGTCGAGGGGTATCCGGTGACGATCCAACCCTCAGGAGCCTCAGCCCCCAGCGGGTCGAGGTATTCCGGTTCTCCGGTCAGCAATGATGCAACGTCGCGATCCTCGAACAGGAACCGCAGCGAACCTTCGCGAACAAATTTGGCCAGATCGCCGCCGAAGGTCACGTTGTAAATCGCATCCGGTTTCGAGGCCTCAAGCGCGCGGACGGTGGAACCCGCGTCGATTTTGAACAGCGGTGGCCATTGTTCTTCGACAAATTCTACATCGGGGCGCAATTTGGTCAGTTCGGATTTGAAGGCCTTCACCGCATCCTGCCCATAGGCGTAGTTCGGCGCGACAGTCGCCCATTTCACGGCGTCGAGCTTGGCGGCCTGTTCGGCCAGCATCGCGGCCTGCATATGGGTCGAGGGGCGAAGACGATAGGTGTATTTGTTGCCTTTGGACCAGACGATCGCGTCGGACAGGGGCTCTGACGCGATGAACAGGACTTCTTTCTGCTTGGCAAAATCGGAAACGGCCAGACCGATATTGGACAGGAAGGTGCCAAAGATCAGAACTGCACCGTCTTTTGAGACCAGTTCCTCGGCGATCCGGATTGCGGTGGCTGGATCACCGGTATCATCCCGGCTGATCACTTCCAGTTGCTTGCCGTCGATCCCGCCTGCGGCGTTGATCTGTTCGACCGCCAGTTGCCAACCTTTCTTGTAGGGCTCAGTAAAGGCGGGCAGACGGGTATAGCTGTTCACCTCACCCAAAACGATTGAGTCCTGGGCCAGACTGACCCCAACCGTCAAACTGGTGAAGGGTAGCGCCGCAAGCGCGCCCAGTACCGTGCGTCTGATCAGATTCATTTCGAATTCCTCCCAATGATCATTGTTCACGGCCAGTTATCCCGGCTTCTTAATGTGTTGTCAGCCCTAAAGAGCGCAGCTGCTACATTCAGCGCAGCCCGTCTTTGCCTTCTGCCTCCTCATTCGTCAGTCCGCCTACACGCGGCAGCGGTCGTCCGCTGTCGGTGACCGCAACTGCCACCATGATCTCATTCGCACGGGGCGCGTCGTTCAACTGCACTTCGATGCCGTCAAAATGGCTGCGCACATAGGCCGCGTCCTTGTGACCAAGCGGTACGTCCAGTACCTGCCCAGGGCTGCCCATCTTCTTCGAAGAAGGAACCAAGGCAGCGCCCTTTTCGACCTCTTTGCGCAGTGGCGCGCCCAGTTTGGGGTGCAGGATGGCGGCGGCATGTTCCAGCTCGCCATTCTCACCGACCATCGCCGATTTTCCATAGCTTTCAGCCTGTTCCGGCGTGATGTTAAGGGCCTCGACGCAACGACGGCCTAGCAAAGCGCCCAACTCAGCCCCGGTTTCCATCAGCGGGGTCAGATCCTCGACATATTGCCCGGCAAAGGGGTTTTCGATCACGGCCACAGCCACCGCCTTGCGCGTGGCGGGCGAGATCGAGCGCCCTGCCTCGATATGGGTTTCTTCAATATTGACGGCGATTTTTCGGATCTTTGTCATCTTAGCCCGTCCTCTCCTTTGATGTCCCAAGCCTCAAGCCCGCCCGAGCGCGAATGCACCCGCGGTCCGGTTGTCATGACCAGGGAAAATGCCAGCTCGCCGGCCCGAGGGGCGTCATTACAGCCGACTTCCATGCTGTCGAAGTGACTACGTACATATGAGGCGTTGATGTGCGTGATTGGCACGTCCAGCCGCGCACCCACGCCGCCCACTTTTTTCGATGAGGGCACAATCGCGTTGGCTGTACCCAGCAACTGCCGCATCGCGTAACCACCGGGGGCGTGCCACAGCGCGCCGTGTTCCAGCTCACCGCCTTCGCCAACCAAGGACCCTTTGCCGTAGCCTTGGACGTTTTCCGGACCACCCAACATGTCGATCAGTGTTTGCGCCATTTCCAAGCCTAAAGGTTTGAGGTCTTCCATAAAGCCCTGAATTTCGGGTTCGTAGCGTCCTGCGAAGGGGTTGGCGATCACGGCCATCGCAGCGACCCGCACCTGCGGCGTGTCGGAAAGTGGTCCGCCTTCGTGATAGATTTCTTCAAGCGAAAACAGCTTTTTTCGCAGTTGAACGTCAGGCATATTGTGGAACCTTCTGAGTGGTTGAGATCACCAATCGGGACGCGCCCGTCTGGCAGGAGTGAGAGCCAAGAGACAGATGGGCGGCAGAGATCAAACCGCGTCCAAGCATGGTCTCGGCAGTATTCAGGCCGTGTGACAGGGCATCTTGAATATCTTGGGCAGAGAGTTGACCGACAGAAACCGGAACCGGCAGGTCGCCCAAATCGCTGTCATCGCGCAGTTGATTGGCCGGAAGGCGCCGGATGGCCGGATGCCCGGGCAGATCAACCGCGTTGGCGATCAGAGTCGCTGCCACATCGGCCATTGCTGCGTTGCTGGCCAGCACTGTAACGCTGTCGGCGATGCCAAGGCTCAGACTACGTCCGCCGCGACCCGACGTGGCAATGCCACCAATTTTGTCGCTTGCACGGATAGCAATGCGGCCCAGGTCGCACCCGTCAAGCCCACTCATGGCGATGCTATAGTCCTGACTCGAGCACAGATGCACGGCGATGTCTCCGCCATTGTTGACCGACGCGCGATCCAGGGGCGTGGCCTGTAGCATGGCCGCCAGTACTTCGTCTGCAACGGCTCCGGCAACTGCGGCCATGCGTGTAACAAACACGTTGGTATGAGGGCGGGCAGCGTCATCCATACGGCGCGCTACCCGTCCTTGAGGGCGGGCGCATTCAGCCGTCATGGGCGTTTTCAACAAAGCCAGTTCATCCACTAAGCCTTGCAGCAAGGATTGGAACCGTAACTGGGCAGCTTCAAATGCGATATCGCGCGCCCCATCTGCCTCGACGATCAGGTCGATCGGGCCGTGTTGCAGATGCAATCTGCGGCCACACGGCAATATGGCAGAGATGGGTTGCATCTGACCTTATGCTCCTTTCGCCCAGCGGTAGTTGTTCGAAGACATAGGGTCGGGCTGGTTTTCGAACTGATCTACCTTGCGGGTTTCGTCCGAGATGACATCTGCAACTGGCTTGATCTCATCCATGTGCCCCCCCAGCGTGCCATAGTCGCTGACACGCATTGTGAACTCGATGGGGGCGACCAGTGCCGGGGTCGGAACATATCCGAACGATCCTGTGGGCATATCCAGAATGTCCACCATCACGGTGATGCCGCCGCCAGGCCAAACGTAAGCTTCGGCCCCGCCGCAGGATACAAAGGTAAGCGAGTCCTTGACCGATTTCGTGAGACGAACCGGGTTTTCCGTGACACCCGCCCGCAGGCTGCCGCCTGCGCCGCCCATGAACAGAACCGAGCAGACCGAAGGTTCGCAGTTTTCGGCAATCAGCTCAGCAGACGCCTTCAGCGCCGGGGGAATCTCGACGGGCTGAGGTTTCAGCTCGGCATCCAGTTCAAAATAGCCATATTGCTCACCAGTGGTGGATACCATCAACAGGCTCATACCTTCACGCGCGAATTTCGGATTGAAATCGCCCAGAATTTTCAGCGGATCCTCGATATCCGTACCGCCCCAGCCGGTGCCGGGCTCTGCGACCTGAAAATAGCGACCCGGAGTAGAACGACGGCCATTGATTTTGATCCCCGTGGGTTCGACGTCCAGCAGTTTGCCTGCCTGATGCTCGGACAGAACGCCGGTAATGTGGTCGTCGACCACCACCACGTCATCCACATGTTCAATCCACTGCTTGGCGAACATCCCGATTGTGGCCGAGCCGCAGCCCACCCGCATCAGTTTTTCCTCGACCCCGTTGATGATGGGCGCTTTGCCGGCCTGAACAACAACCGTGGTCTCATGTCCTTCATCACCGATCACCATCTCGACGGCTTCACGATTGCACAGCCGAAGCAGGGCATCGCAGGTGATCCGGCCCTCTTTTTTGGTGCCGCCAGTCAGGTGCTCTACGCCGCCCAGCGACAACATCTTGGATCCGTATTCTGAGGTCATTACGTGCCCGACCGGCTCTCCATTTACGCGGACAACATCGCGTTCGTGGCCGATATGACGGTCGGTGTCGATCTTCACCTTGACGCCGCAATACGAGAATATCCCCTCGGTCACCACGGTGACCATATCCACGCCCGCCACGTCCTGGCTGACGATGAAGGGCGCGGGTTTGTAGTCGGGATAGGTCGTGCCCGCGCCGACGGCCGTCACAAAGGGCCGTTTTCCCTGCACGATGTCGCCGTCCCAATCTTCGGGGCCCTTACCATCCTTCAGGAACGGGACCAGACGAGTGTCTTCTGCACTTTCGATGATGGTCAGCGCATCCAGTCGGACAAGATCGCCGCCATGGTTGGCATAGCGGTCACAGGCCCCGATTTTGCCATCTGCGATATAGCACATCACCGGGCAGGCGTCGCAGCGGATTTTTTCCGTTATTGTGCGCTCAGTTGGCATCTGTCAATTCCTTGATTGCTGCGCGCATTTTTGCTGGTGTGGCGGGACCGTGAGTCAGCCGAACGCCGCAGGCGCGCTTGATTGCGTTGAATAGGGCCGGGGCCGTCGGGATCAGCACGTGCTCACCCAGGCCTTTGGCACCATAGGGGCCGTGGGCATCCTCTTCCTCGATGATCAGCGTTTCGATCGGAGGGATGTCACCAATGGTCGGGACCAGATAGTCATGCAGGTTCTCGGTGCGGCCGGGCAGGTATTCTTCCATCAGTGCCATGCCCAGACCCTGCGCGATACCGCCCTGTACCTGACCTTCGACCAGCATCGGGTTGATCGCCTTGCCAACGTCATGGGCGGCCACGAATTTGATCGGTTTCACCGTGCCCAGCTTTGTGTCCACCTCGACAACCGCCAGATGCGCAGCATATCCAAACTGCGCATAAGGTATTCCCTGACCGTTTTCGTCCAACGGTTTTGTGGGCGGGTCATAGGTTTCTTCGGCGCGCAGGACGTAGCCTTCTGCGTCAGGCTCCAGCACGGTCAAGTCGATAGAGTGATGTTGCCCGTTGTCGTCCACCACAATCAAACCTGCGCTCAGAGTGATCACGGCGTCAGGCCCGGCGTTCACGCGGGACAGAATCTGCGCCCGCATCGATTCACCCGACAGACGTGAAGCGCTGCCAGAGACATAGGTCTGACGTGAGGCCGAAGTTTTGCCCGCGTCTGGCGTGACATCCGTATCGGCCCCGATGATTTCGATCTGCGCAACCGGGACACCAAGTGCCGTGGCAAAGATCTGCGCGATCACTGTGTTTGCCCCTTGGCCGATATCCATTGCCCCTTGGTGCAAGACCAAACTGCCATCTGACCGGATACCCGATTTGATCGTCGACGGGTTGGGCAACGAAGTGTTGCCGCACCCGTACCAACCTGCCGCCAGTCCAACGCCGCGCTTCAAGGTATTGTTTCTTGCGTTGAATGCCTGAACCGCTGCATTTTCTTCGGTCCACGCGGGACGCAGCGCTTCGAGGCAGGCACGAATGCCGACACCTTGATCGAAAATCTGTCCGCAAACAGTAGGTACTCCGTTTTCCAGCGCATTGTTGATGCGGAAATCAAGCGCGTCGATGCCCAACTTGTCCGCCAACTCATCTAACAGGCATTCCTGCGCGATGGCCGATTGCGGAACGCCAAAGCCCCGGAATGCGCCCGACGGCGGGCAATGTGTATGGATGCCTTTGGCTTCGGCGCGGTAGTCGGCAATTCTGTAGGGACCCGAGGCATGCACGGGCACCCGGTTGGCTACGGTCGGACCCCAGCTGGCATAGGCACCTGTGTTGAACAGCCCATCAAAAGTCATCCCACTGATACGACCGTCTTTGGTTGCCCCTATCTTGACCCGCAAGTCGGAAGGGTGGCGTTTGGTGGTGGACTGCATCGACTCGGTTCGGGAATAGGTCAGTCGCACCGGCTTACCGGTTTTGAGCGCGGCAAGAGCCAAATAAGGCTGCACCGAAATATCCAGTTTTGAGCCGAACCCGCCGCCGACCCCGGTCGGGGCAATACGGATCTGATCGCGCGGCATCCCCAGGATGATCTCCAGCGCGTCCAGGTCCATCACCGGAGCTTGCGTGGAGGCATGGACTTCGACCCGCCCGTTCACGATCTCGGCGAACCCGGCCTCAGGCTCGATATACCCATGTTCGACAAAGCCCGAGCGGAAATGGCCTTCGACCACAACATCTGCGTTGGCCAACGCTGTTTCTGGGGTTCCGCATTTCACGAAACCGGCACACATAACGTTGCCGTCGCGATCTGGGTGCAGCTGCGCGGCTTGGGGCGTCATGGCGTCCAGTGAATCCAGCGCGGCGGGTCTTTTTTCCCACGTTACCGGAAAATCTGCTGGGTCGAAGGTTGCCAGAACCTCGGGCAGGCCAATGATGGCGGCGACAGCTTCGCCACGGAACCGAGCCTCGGTTTCCGCGAAGACAGGTTGGTCGGCAAAGTCGGGAATAACGCCAAAGTTGTTGCGCCCGGGAATGTCGGCCGCAGTCAGGACCGCTTCGATCCCTGGGGTCTTATTGGTCCAAGTGTCCAGATCGCCAAGTGTAAATCGGGCACGGTGGTAAGGAGAACGGATGACATAGATTTCCAACGTACCTGCCGGGGCAACATCATCGCCAAAAAGCTCTGTGCCTGTAACCTTGTTTTGCCCATCCACGCGCCAGATGGCGTCGCCCGCGTGTCCCAGTGTTGCTTCTGGCAAGGCAGGCGCACCAGCGGCGACCACGGCATCGATAATCTTGCGATACCCGGTGCAGCGGCACAAAACACCGCCAAGGGCATCCTGGACCTGTTCATTGTTTGGCTCAGGTGTCCCGCGCAGCAATGCGACGGCAGCGGTCATCATGCCGGGTGTGCAGATTCCGCACTGCGCCGCGCCGTGGTTCTGAAAGCTATCTGCCAAACGTTTGGCAATCTGGTCATCCTGCGTCAGCCCGGACACCGTTTCCACGGACCGCCCAGCAGCCTGTTGGGCCGGAACCAGACAGGCGCAGACCGGATCACCATCGACCAGAACGGTGCAAGCACCGCAGTCGCCAGCATTGCACCCGATCTTGACGTCGCGTGCTGACAGCCGCTCGCGCAGCATTTCCGACAGGCGCTCACCCACGCGCGGCACCGTGCTGACAGGGTGGCCGTTCAAGGTGAATTCGGTCGTGAATTCATCAGCGCGTTTATCCATGGTGTTTTCCCGCCTCTGCGATTGCCCGGACACATTGTTCTGCCACCGCGTCCAGTCGGAATGCGGCGTCCCCACGGACGTCATCAATGGGGCTGAGCGGTGCCAAATGCTCTGATGAAACGCCAGCCGTTTCAGGGGATTCCCCGATCAAATCGGCTTCGAGCTGTTCCAGTCTTTGTGCCACGGCTGATGCGGCCCCCACAGCGACGCGCGCATAGTTGATCCGGCGGTTTTCATCGAGGCCGATGATGACAGAAGTCATCGTGATCGAGATCACAAGGTATCGCCGCGCGCCGAGTTTTTCGAAGTGCCCAACAGTTCCTTTGGGCGGATCGGGCAGGTAGATCGCGGTCACAATCTCATCGGCGGACAGCGCCGTTTTGCGCACGCCAGTGATGAACTCTGACAGCGGAACCTCGCGAAAGCCACGGGCCGAGCCAAGCTCAACGCTGGCCTCCAGCGTCAGCAGTGGCGGCACGCCGTCAGCAGCCGGCGAGGCGTTGCACAGATTCCCTGCAATCGTGCCGCTGTTCTGGATTTGCAGGCTACCGACTTCCCGCGCTGCCATTTGCAGGCCCTTAAATGCTACGGGCAGATTGGCCCGGGCAATGTCTGTCCAGCTTGTTGTGGCTCCGATTCTCCAACGGTCATCCACAAGTTGGATGCCCGAAAGACCATTGATGCGTGTGAGGTCCAATATGTCGGTGTGCAGCTCATGACGCTGCCGAGATGGGAAAAAGTCAGTGCCGCCAGCGACAACCGTCAGATCATTTCTGGTCAGCAAGTCAAATGCATCATCGAGGGTGTTGGGAGAGAGATACCGCAAAGTGTCTATCCTGATGAGAAATTTCTCGTTAGTACACAAATGATATTACACGAACAAAAAAAATGTCAACGATTTGTTTGAGCCAGTTTTGTTTATCATGAGCGCGGGCAGAAGATTGGATGACGGATATTCAGTCCATTGATCATTCCCCTTATTTTCAGAGCCAATTTGAGGAGCAGTCACTCTAGTCGCGATAAAATTGGGCGATGTGACGGCGCATTGCCGATTTTGTTTCACGGACGTCCAGAAGTTCCAAATTCCGTCAGTAATTCATTGACACACTAACAAACAGTCATGAATATAGTGATCGATCACTCACCTTCGTGTGGATCTTACAACGGGCTGAAACCTACCGCCTGGTGTCAATAGGGAGGAAGAAATGAACAAGTTCAATTTGATGATGGCGACCGCACTTGCTGCTGGTCTTGTTGCAGGGGCTGCTGCGGCACAGGAAAAAGTACGAATCGCTTTCATTGATCCGCTATCCGGGCCATTTGCGACGACGGGCACACAAGGCTTGGCGATCTATCGCCACAGCGTCAAAGAGCTGGTGAACGAACCTGGCGGGCTGTTGGATGGGAATGCCGAATTCGAGATGGTGCCTTTCGACAATAAGATCAGCGCAAAGGAATCGCTCATCCAGTTGCAGGTTGCCATGGATCAGGGCATTCGCATCATCGCTCAGGGCGCATCATCCGGTGTGGCGAACGCGCTGACCGAAGCGGTTGCCAAGCACAATCGTCGCAACCCTGATGATCCGGTTATCTTCCTCAACCACTCGGCCGTTGACCCGGCGTTGACCAATGACAAGTGCCAGTTCTGGCATTTCCGCTTTGACGCCAATGCTGACATCAAAATGGACGCGTTGACCGATGACATTGCAGCCAACCCGGATATCAAAAAAGTCTATGTGATCGGTCAAGACTATTCGTTCGGTAAGGCTGTTGCTGCGGCCGCACAGCGGTTCCTTCAGGAAAAGCGCCCCGATATTGAGATTGTCGGGAACGAGTTGCACCCGATCGGCAAAGTCAAAGACTTCACGCCCTACGCGCGCAAGATTGTTGGTTCGGGCGCAGATGCCGTGATCACCGGTAACTGGGGTGGCGATATGGTCGGTCTGGGCAAGGCGGTCATGGGTGCCGGTTTCGACAAGCCGATCTACACCTACTATGGCGCGACCTCGGGCATCACCGCGGCCTTTGGTGAAGAAGGCGACGGTATCGTCAAGCTGGTCGGAGCAGGTCAGGTCAATCCGGCCCCAACTCCTGAAGCGCAGGAGTTCATCGAAGCCTTCTATGTAAGCTTCCCGGATCTGGACTTCGGTCAGCCTCAGATGGCGAATGTCGCACCGATGCTGGCAGCCGCGATCAACGAAGTTGGCAACGCCACGGACATCAAGGCGATCGCCTACGCGCTGGAAGGTATGGAATACGACAGTATTGTCACTGGCAAGACCGTGATGCGTGAAAGCGATCACCAGACGATCCAGACTGTGACCGTGCAAGGGCAGACACCTGAGGCTGCGTTCGACTATGACAATTCTGGCCGTGGTATGGTTGCAGAAACGGTTGTCGAACTGGCGTCCAATGACTCGCCCACCACGTGCGAGATGAAACGCCCATAACCCTCTAACCACTCTGGTGGTCCGTCCGAAATCCGGGCGGGCCGCCAGGCTACCACTCAATAAAATGCAGGGAGACACGTAATGGCGCTGTTCCTCGTGAACGTGTTGGATGGATTTGTGACTGGTTTGTTGCTGTTCATGCTATGCAGCGGTCTGACACTGATCTTTTCCATGATGGGCGTTCTGAACTTTGCTCATGCCAGTTTTTACATGCTGGGTGCCTATTTCGCCTATCAGATCAGCCTCGTCACCGGGTTCTGGGTCGGCTTGCTTGTCGCGCCATTGATTGTCGGATTGATCGGAGCTCTGATCGAGCGATACGGATTAAGACGCGTTCACAAGTACGGGCATGTGCCGGAGCTTATCTTTACCTTTGGTCTTGCGCTGCTGATTGAAGAAACGATTCAATTCTTCTGGGGCAAGAGCCAGCTTCCCTTCTCGGAACCTGCCGCGCTGGATTTTGCAGCTTTCGCCATCGCTGGAAATGCCTTTCCTGCCTACAAGGTTTTCATGATCGCCGTTGCGATGGGGATATTCCTGACGCTGCTATACATTCTGACCAAGACCCGTATAGGCATGACCATTCAGGCCGCGCTCAGCTATCCCGAAACCGTCCAGAACCTGGGTCATAACGTACCGTTGGTCTTTATGTGCGTGTTTGGCGTAGGAACCGCGATGGCCGGGCTGGCCGGCGTCATCGCTGGTCCGGTTTTGGGCGTATTCCCTGGCATGGCGGTACAGCTTGGTTCAATCGTTTTCGTGACCATTGTGATCGGCGGTTTGGGCTCGCTTTGGGGCGCCTTGGTTGCATCCCTGATTATCGGCTGGCTTCAGACCTTTGCCACTGCCTATGACGTCACGGCCGAGCAGGTGCTGACCGCGATCGGCTTTACCAAGCCGGAGATGATCTGGGATCATCCACTGCAGGATCTGTGGACACTGACGCTGCCTCAGCTTGGTCCGATCTTACCGTACTTGTTGATGATCATCGTTCTTGTTCTGCGCCCGCAAGGTCTTATGGGGAACCGTGAATCATGAGTATCGCTAGTAAGACGCCTTTAACTGCGGGCACTACGCGGCTGATATCGCTATCGAACGTGATGCCCTGGGCTTTTGCCGCTTTGTTCCTGTTGTGCCTGCCGTTTGTGTTCCAGTCCAGTTCGGCGCTGACGATCATGAACCAGATGGCAATCACCATCGTCTTCGCGCTGAGCTACAACATGTTGCTGGGGCAGGGCGGCATGCTGTCCTTTGGTCATGCGGTCTATATGGGTCTTGGCGGGTTCTTCGCCATGCACGTGATGAACATGGTCGAGGACGGGCTGTGGTTGCCATTGCCGTTTCTGCCGATTGTCGGGGGTTTGTTCGGCATGGTCTTCGCCTTCCTGATCGGTAGTTTTTCGACCCGCCGGGCAGGCACTGTATTCGCCATGATCTCGCTTGGTGTCGGAGAGCTGATCGCCGCCTGTTCCGTCATCATCGTCGTGTTCTTTGGCGGCGAAGAAGGCATCTCGGGCGACCGGACCATGGGTCCGCCAGTGTTCGGTTATGAATTCCTTACACAGCAAGACGTTTATTACCTTACGGTCGTGTGGCTTTTGGTGGCAGCGCTGCTGATGTATCTGTTCTCGCGCACGCCGATCGGGCGGATCGCCAACGCAGTGCGCGACAACGAAGAACGCGCCGAGTTTTTGGGGTATTCTCAGCGCAACGTTCGCTGGATTTCCTTCTGTGCTTCGGGTTTTTTTGCCGGTGTTGCCGGGTCGTTGTTCGCGATCAACTTTGAGATTTTGACCGAGGAAAACCTGAACCTTGCAACGTCAGGCTCAATCCTGCTGATCACCTTCATTGGTGGTGCAGGCTTCTTTGTCGGGCCGATCATCGGGGCGGTCGTGTTCACCCTGCTTCAAACGGTTCTTGGCCTGCATACCGAATTGTGGGCGCTGTATCTGGGCATATTATTCGTGGCCTGTGTGATGTTCTTCCCGTCGGGATTTGCCGGGTTGATCGCGATGCATCGACGCCCACTTGCCCTGGGTAAACTGAATTTGCTGATCAAGCCGTATCTCAAGGTGGCAATCCCTGCGATCACGAGTGTCTTGTCCCTGGCCGCCATTTTGGAAATCCTTTTCCACAAGCGCCACGGATACGGTGGCGATCACGAGATGCACCTCTATGGCATTGCCTTTGACAGTGGTGGCTATCAGGCCGTAGCGTTCGCAGTAATCATCGCCGCGATCTCGCTATTCCTTGTGTCCCGCGTTTTGCCAGAAATCCGTGAAGCCTGGGACAATGCCAACCATGCGGAGGATCGGGCATGAGCGCTCCTGCTATTGAGCTGAAAAACCTCGAAAAAAGCTTTGGTCTGGCCAAGATCATTCAGGGTGTGAACCTGCAGATCGCCAGGGGTGAACGCCACGCGGTTATTGGGCCAAACGGGGCCGGGAAATCGACCCTGTTCAACCTGATCACCGGGCGGTTCGCGCCGACCTCGGGTGGGGTGTTTCTGCACGGCGAAGATGTCACCGGATTGAAGCCCTTCGAGATCAACCGCCGTGGCCTCAGCCGATCTTTCCAGATCACCAACATTTTCCCCAACATGACCGTGTTCGAAAACATTCGTTGCGGGTTGTTGTGGACAATGGGGTATCGCTATTCGATTTGGCACCTGATTGGTCGGCAGCAGGATGTGACTGAAAAGGCTGAGGGAATTCTGGCACAGATCAATCTGACCTCGCGCCGGAATGAACTGGCAGGCACGCTGGCTTATGCCGAGCAGCGCGCGCTTGAGATTGGGATCACGATCGCTGGTGGGGCCGATATCATTCTGCTGGACGAACCCTGCGCCGGGATGAGCCATTCAGAAACTGACCTGATCGTCGATCTGATACGCAACGTGACCGAGGATAAGACGCTATTGATCGTCGAGCACGACATGGGCGTGATCTTCGATTTGGCCGACAAGATCTCGGTCCTTGTTTATGGCGAAGTGATCGAATCCGACACGCCGGACGTCGTGCGCGCATCGGTGAAAGTGAAAGAAGCCTATCTGGGCGCAAGTTTGGAAGAGGAGGCGGTGTAATGCTTCAGGTCACCGACTTGCACGCATATTACGGAAAAAGTCACATTCTTCAGGGGGTGAACCTTGAAGTGGGCGAGGGCGAAATCGTCTCGCTGCTGGGGCGCAACGGGGTTGGGCGGTCAACTACCTGCAAGGCGATCATGGGCGAGGTCGCGCCGCATGGGTCGATCAAGTTCCGTGGCCAGGAGATCGCTGGCCGCAAGAGCTTTGAGATTGCCAAGGCCGGGATTGGCTACGTGCCCGAAAACCGGGATATCTTTCCCGGTCTCACAACGCGCCAAAATCTGATACTGGGGCTGAAGCCGGGCCAAAAGGACGGCGATGGCCGCTGGTGTATCGAGGACATGTTTGAGATGTTTCCCAACTTGCGCAACCGTGCGGATGTGGATGCCTCGGTCATGTCGGGCGGCGAAAAGCAAATGCTGACCATCTGTCGCGCTTTGATGGGCAATCCAGATTTCATCATGATCGACGAACCGACAGAAGGTCTGGCCCCGAAGATTGTTGAGCAAGTGGGGGATCTGCTGCTGCAGATTGCCGAGCGTGGCGTCTCGATCCTGTTGGTCGAGCAAAAGCTGACCATCGCTTTGCGTGTGACCAATCGGGTTTACGTCATGGGTCACGGGCATATGGTTTACGAAGGCACCCCGCAGGCATTGCGCGAAAATGACGAAATCCGGAAGGAATGGCTGGAGGTCTGAGGCTGTGCCGCAGGCACCTTGCCCATAGTAAGTCGCGCTGTCAGCAATACCGCAAAAAGATTGAAGGGAACTTCGTAAATACGGAGTTCCCTTCTTTTTTGGTGCACCAGATTATTTTTTCAGGAACGGTGCCATTGTCTTAAAGAACTTCTCGCCATAGGGCGGGCGAAGAGCCTTGAAGACACCATCCATGTTGATCTGCTTGAAGATAGCCTTTGCGTGGCTGAACCGTTTGAAACCATGCAGGCCGTGATAAGCGCCCATGCCACTGTTTCCGACACCGCCAAAGGGCAGGGTGTTCTGCGTCGAATGCATGATGGTCTCGTTGATGCACGCTCCGCCGGAAATGGTGCTTTCCATCACCTGCTCCTGCTCGGCCGCGTCCTTGGCAAATACGTAAGCCGCCAGAGGGCGCGGACGGGTGTTGGCAAAGCCTATGGCCTGATCCAGCGAGTCGTAAGGCAGGATTGGCAGGATCGGCCCAAAGATTTCATCCTGCATGACGTCCAGCGCCGGATCGGCGTCGACGATCAGTGTCGGGGGCAGAATTTTCTCATTTGTGGTTGAGAGATCTTCGTTGGCCGGATTGACCTGAACGACCCTCGCCCCTGCCGAGCGTGCCTGCTCCACAAGGCCCTTGAGTCGGTCGAATTGGCGATCGGTCACGATATGTGTGACATCCGGGTTGCCGGACAGGGTCGGAAAGGCCTCGGCAAGTTTTGCCGCAAGCTGGGTAGCGAATTCTTCCATCTTTGCGCGTGGGACCAAGACATAGTCCGGTGCCAGGCAAACCTGACCCGCATTGAATCCTTTGCCCGCCGCAATCCGGGCGACCGCAAGGTTCATATCCGCGCTGGGGGCGATGATGGCGGGGTTCTTGCCACCAAGTTCCAGTGTTGTCGGCACCATATGTTCAGCTGCTGCACGAAGGACGTGCGGGCCAATGGTGCTGGCGCCGGTAAACAGCAGGTGGTCAAAAGGCAGGGCAGTGAACGCCTGTGCGACGTCGACGCCACCGGTCACAACCACGGCTTCGTGCGGGGCGAAGTTTGCTTCTATCAGCGACTTCAAAAGGTCGGATGTGCGGGGTGTGAACTCTGACGGCTTCAGCATGACCGAGTTGCCTGCCGCAAAGGCTTCGGCCATTGGGCCGATGGCCAGATAGATCGGAAAGTTCCAGGGGCTGACAATACCAATGACACCCAGGGGTTGAAAATGGATGCGACCGCGCGCGCCCAGCAAGCCCAACGGAAACTCGACTTTTGCCTTCTCAGGGCGCATCCAGCGATCAAGGTTGTCCCGCGCGAATTTTAACTGTTTTACCGTGCCAACGATGTCGGCCGCGATCGTTTCATGTTGTGACCGATTGCCAAAATCGGTCGAGATCGCGTCAATCATGGCATCGCGATTATCCAGTACCAGGTCGATTAACCGCGTGATGCGATCCGTACGTTCAGCCGCGTTTGGCGCGCCATGTTCGGCCTGGTGGGCTTTTTGTGTCTCCAAAAGCGTCGCGAGGCTCTCGGCGGGGTTGGGGCTATGCTGGTTCAATACGCGTCTCCTGCGGTTGGTTTTGCGGTGCGCAGCCGCCTTCCTGTTGGTCTGTGTGCCCGTTCTGTCCCCTTGGTCACAAGGGTCGGGTTTCGTTTCTTTGCCGCCGGGCTGCGAAGTCTGCGTTGACATTTATCCGGCGATGTGGAAGGTAAGTGATCGTTCACTAATTAGCAAGAGCGCAGTATGACCCTGACCACAGAAGACAGGTTCAAGACCGGCATGCAGTTGCTGGCGGCCTCAACGACCATCATCACTTCAGAATTCGAAGATTCGCGCGCCGGGATGGCGGCGACGGCGGTATGTTCGCTAACGGCCGATCCGCCAGCTTTGTTGGTTTGCATCAACCGAACAGCGCGAACATATGGCGTCGTGATGGACAGCCGAAAGTTTGCCGTAAACCTCATACCTGATGACATGACCGAGGTTGTCGGTGCCTTTTCGTCAAAAATGGACAAGGAACAACAGTTCCAGGCAGCCGGGACATGGATCAAAGGAGATCTAGGTCTGCCTGTTTTGAAAGAGTCCGTCGTGTCCTTTGAATGCGTGGTCGACAACTGGGCAAATACGAAGACACATGCGGTGTTCTTCGGTATGGTGAAAGAAGTTCACCTGAACCCGGAAAAGTCGGCGCTTATTTATGGGCGCAAGGGATTTCACAAACTCACACCGCTGGAAGGCTGATGTAGGGTCAAAGTGAATTTTCACCTGACTCCGCACGCCTTACACCACCAAAAACCGCCACTAAAAACGACCATCACGTAACTAATAATTTGCCGTGATGATGCCCGGGAGGAGACACCAATGCCGACGCTTGGACAGCTGATCGACCGAAACGCAGACCGCTTTGGGGATCAAGATGCTTATGTGGAACTGGACCGCCGTCGCAGTTGGCGCGAGTTAGGCCAGCGAACAGATGCGTTGGCGCATGCGTTGCGGTTGCTGGATGTCCGCAAGGGTGACAGGGTCGGCGTGATCCTACCCGACTGCATCGAGGTCGCAGAAACCATCGGCGCTTGTGCCAAGGCCGGTGCGATTCGAGTGGGTTTGAACTATCGCCTCGCCCCGCGCGAAATCGGCGCGCTGATTGACGACGCGGGCTTGGATGTTCTGATCGTGCAGGACACGAAAGTTGCAATTGCCCAAGAGGCGTTGTCCTTCAGCAAGCGCCAGCCCGTGCTGGTGGGTGTCGGTGCCCAGCATGCGCTGGAGCGGGATTATGAAACCCTGATCGCATCAGCATCTGATCGCGGGGCCTTCACCCAAACCCCACATGAGCAATTGATGATCTGCTACACCACTGGTTCAACCGGTTTGCCGAAAGGTGCGATCTATCCTCACGCGTTGATGATCGAGTCAATGGGTGTAATCGCGCTGACTGAAGGTGCGGGTCCGGACGATGTCTGGCTGCACGCGATGCCGGCATCGGGTGTTCCGATCATTCACCTACTGCGTAACATGTTCCACGGTACCAAATGCGCGATTGTTGGCGAATGGGATGCTGAAACGGCGCTTAAGCTTATTGACGGTGAGCAGGCGACGATCTGCGTTCTGGTGCCGACAATGCTGAACGACCTGCTGTCTTCCGGCCTGATTACGCAATACAATTGCTCGTCGATCCGGCAATTGGGGTATGGGTCTGCGCCAATTCCACCCGCGACAGTGCGCGATGCTCTCAAGGCTTTCGGGTGCAAGTTCTTGCAGATGTTTGGCACGACCGAGCTGATGGGCATGGGCATGATGCTGACCGCAACCGATCACGAACGCGCTTTGAAAGACGGGCACAACTGTCTGGAAAGCGCGGGTCGACCACTTTACTACGTGGACGTCCGTGTTGTGGATGAGCAGGGCGATGACCTTCCCAGCGGTGAGGCGGGTGAGCTGCTGATACACTCGCCCTATGTGATACCGGGCTATTGGAACCAAGCGGTGGAGTATTCGGAAACCGTCCGCGATGGTTGGCTGTATACCGGGGATATTGCTGTGATCGATGGCGAAGGTTACGTGCATCTCAAGGACCGGGCGAAATTCCGCATCAAGTCCGGCGGATATAACGTGTTCCCGGTTGAGGTCGAAAACTGTCTGGCTGAACATGATGCCGTCGACGAAGTCAGTGTGTTCGGCCTGCCCGATCCGAAATGGGGGGATCGGATTCATGCCGTTGTCACCCTGAACTCGGATACCGCTGTTAGTGGCGCGGAACTGCGTGAGTACTGCCGGGGTAAGATTGCCAACTTCAAGATCCCTAAAGATATCGAGATTTGGGACGCATTGCCCAAAGGACCGACCGGCAAGATTCAAAAGCGCGAAATCATCGAGATTTGCAGCCGCGACGATCAAAGCGGCGCCGCCTGAGCGTCCTTCCTGACCGAATGCTCTTGGTCAGGGAATGATAGTTCGAAAAACAGTGTGAGGCTTGATCGTTGAAATGCGGTCAAGCCTCGTCGTTTCAATGGCCCACCTCAAATGAAGCAGGCGATCTGGTTGGGCAAGCGACCTAGTGAAATCTCTGTCGCTTGCCTTGTGTATCTACGCTTCCATGTGGCGCAGAACCGATCTCTGAAAGTAGGTCAGCGGAGATTCAGCCCCCGGACCAGCGGCCATTTTGCCAACCACGTATTTGGGGGACATCATCGCACGCTGCATTTTTTCGACGACATACACATCTTCAGTCTGGAAGTCTTGTGTTTCCAGCGGATGCACCTTCCAGTGCGAACTTTTGATCATGCCGGATACTTTGTCATAGCCGGGGATATCCTTGACGGATCCGCGGCTCGACATCCATGATTTTGCGGCCCAGACATAAGCATGCAACCGTGTCACACCGGCGCTTACAGGCTCCATCACGGATATCGAGAAGGACCACGGGCTTGCCACGATCAGTGTTGTCGGGAACAACATGTAGACGCCGCCATAGCCTTCTTTCTCAGCATGTGGGATTTTCTTCGCGTTCCATTTGTCCATGCGCGTTGACACGAAATTCGGAACACGCGAACGCACGGTTTCGTTTTCAGTCGAGTACCAAACCTGATTGTCGCCATAAGGGTCCCAGATGTTCTTGTCCTGAGTTGGGCCGCCCAGTGTGTTCTTGTGCAGATAGGCCAGGTGGTATCCGTCGATCGCGTTCTCGAAGAACACTTTCCAGTTGCACTGCATTTCATAGGTTACAGGTTCACCGTAAGATATCAGTTCAGGGCTGGTGATGTCGTGCGGCCAGACGACATCTTCCAATCCGCTGAGCCATTCTGACAAGTCCTGATCGGGTTCGGGATTGACAAACACAATGCCCTTGAACACCGCGACCGAAGCCCTGTGCAGGCCGTTTTCTTTTTTGTTGATGTCCGGGAAACAGGCTTGCTGGTCAGGGATACCACGCAGCGCGCCATCCAGGCCAAAAGTCCACGAGTGATAGGGGCACACGATCGTCTTGCCCGCATTTCCGCAGCCATGGTCCAGCAGTTCGGTTCCGCGATGGCGGCAAATGTTGTGGAACGCACGCAGTTCGCCATCGTTTCCACGGATTACGACCAGGGTAAAGTGCCCTGCCTTGGCCGTCATGTAATCGCCCGCATTGGCAACCTTTGACTCGACGCCAGCAAACACCCAGCTGCGCGAAAACAGCTTTTTGTTTTCCTGTGCCAGCCATTCATCTGATGTATAGGCTTCGGGTGGCAATTCCTGGGTGGCGACCTCTGGCATTTGGTTTGGCTGTTGCATGAATGATCTCACAAATGGCTGCTAGGTTTTCATTATTGTCATCGTTGACAGGTAACCAGAAATGTGCCATATGTCAATAAAAAGTGATCGTTCACTAAAATCGACGAATTGGAAGAAATTGGCCGCAAAAACAGCGGCTAATCAAGATTTCTTGGGCTCTTGTCCGGAGCCCGATGAAGGGACTGGAAACGCCATGCCGCGCCCGAGCTTAAAAACGCAACGGTCAGAAGAAATCCTTGATGCCTATATGACCTGCGTGGCCCGGTACGGGCTTGATGGCGCCACCCAAGAGCGTGTCGCGACCGAGGCTGGCGTGAAGCGACCATTGTTGCGGCACTACCTTGGCAATCGTGACCAGATGATTGCAGCGCTAAATCAGCATGTCGCAGACGCGTTCAACGAGCTTACATTGGAGTTGGACTGTCATCTTACGCAGATCGAAACAGGCGATCAGCTCTTGGAAATCCTATTTGCCGAAGATGAAGAGATCGACCCACGGCTTGCTGCTGCGTGGCAGGGGTTATCCGCATCAGTCGGGGATCATCCCGAACTTGCCGAGCCGTTGCTGGAAGTCTTGGCACGTTTTGTGGCGGTTCTTGAGAAGTTCCTTGGTCGCGTGTCGCCCGACGCTACACCAGAACGGGTCAGGGCCGTGGCGCAGGGCATTTCAACGATCTTCCTGTCCCTCGATTCACTGGCCGCACTTGATGCGCCGTCAAATTGGCGTACTGAATTGAAGCGGGCGGCTTCATTGCTGACGGAAACTTTGTAATTGCCAAGTCGGGTCGCATTCGACACCGTCAGCGCGGCAGACCCTCTTCAGTTTGGGCCTGCGTTGACAGCCAGTGACGAAAGCTGCGCAGCGACGGATCGTCCGACTTGGTTTTTGGCCAAACAAGATAGTAGGCGCCCATCATCTCGACTGCGTCCGGAAAGGCTGCGATCAGTTTGCCTGTCGCGAGGTCCTGTTCGATCAAATAATTTGGCAGTAACGCAACGCCGAGACCGTGAACCGCCGCCTGATTGATCGTTGTGTATTGATCGTAAATCGTTCCGGGCAACGCGTCGGGATGGCTTGTCCCCATATGGCTGAACCATTCTTGCCAGGCATGGGGCCGGGTCTGGATGTGCAGCAATGGGAGTTTCAGCAGATCTCGCGGTGATGACGGCGCGCCTTTGGGCAGCAAGGATGGCGCGCAAACCGGCAATACACTTTCCACGCGCAGCAACAGCCGATCCGTGCCGGGCCAATCGGGTTCACCAAAATGCAGCGCTGCGTCGAAGGGTTCAGAGGTAAAGCTAAACGGACGCAGGCGTGTCGACATGTTGATGGTTATTTCCGGATGCATGCGGGCAAATTCCGGCAATCTGGGCACCAGCCACCGCATTCCGAACGTCGGCAAGATCGCAAGGTTCAAGGTGCCACCAATAGGAGCCACGTGCAGCTTTAACGAGGCCTGAGCGATCTGGTTCAAACCTTGCCGGACCTCGGCTACATATTCCTGTGCAACCGGGGTCAGCAGCAGGCGTTTGCGGTCCCGGCGGATCAGATCGACACCTAGCTGTGCTTCCAATGTTTGCAATTGCCGGCTGACGGCGCTTTGGGTCAGGGCAAGCTCATCAGCGACCGCAGAAGCCGAGCCTAAGCGATCCAGCGCTTCAAGGGCGCGGAGTGATGAGATTGAGGGGAAAAGGCGGCGTGGCGTTACCATCTATGCGGTCTGCTCATGAATTGCCCCGTTATCTTGCAGTTATTTGCGATTTGTTCAAACATCTTGTTGAATGTCTGCTTCAGTAAGTGTTCGGGCCTCAAATCCTCGTCACTGCCACTCCTGCGCATCATAGATCCACCCTTCCTTATGTTGTCCGGCCCAATAACCGATCGCAAACAGGTCGGTCATGTATTCGGGGTCGAAGGGTTCCTGCGGTTTTCTTTGAAATTCCTTGGGGATATAGGTGATGTTGGCTTGAAACCCGTCCCGGTTCGCGAGGGTCAGGATGCTTTCGATATTGCCAAGGCTTTGCGAACGGATCAGCATTTCGAACGCGCGGTTAGCCACAGCGGTTGCATTTCCGGGCAACGGATCGAAACTCGGTTCCAGCGTTTTATTGTGGATCAGCCAAATGCGGTTTTTTTGATTGCTCAGCCCTGCGTCCCGCAACAGCTGACGCATCTGCAAGTCATATGGGTAGGCAAAAATCTCGCGGGTTAGGCCGCCATCCACATGCAGTTCTTCGCGTTGTACTTCGCCATTGGTCACCTTGATTGTAACGGGTTGAAACACGACAGGTATCGAGGCCGAGGCCAGAATTACGTCCCGGATGAGATCCCGCGCGCCCGGCGTGTCGGTTTGGGCGATCGCCCCGATGTTCCACAGCACCGGACGTTCCGCATCGATGTTGGTGGTGCCGATCAAAAGCTGGCGGCCCAATCTGTGCTGCTCCGCGATCTCGCGGATCAGATCGTCGGTCAGTTCTAGCTTGATTGCCGCTTTCAGTGGCGTTGCTTTGGTCAGAAAACCGCGCCCAAAGACGGCACCCGAAACGTCCAATCGCACGACATCCCGGGTCGCGGTTTCGGTATAGAACCGCTTCAGGCGGCTGTCATAATCCGGACCGAGGAACGCAAAAGGCGCGATCAGCGCGCCAGTGGAGATTCCAGTGACCACATCAAAGGACGGGCGGGTGCCCTTGTCGGTCCAACCATTTATAACGCCGGCCCCAAAAGCGCCGTGCTGGCCGCCGCCCGATAGCGCAAGAATGTTCAGGCCTTGCCCCCTTGGAACCTGTGCTAGCGTCTTGTGCATTTCCGCATTGAGAGTTGCCAGACGGTCGCGGCTATCATCTTCGAAATACCGGCTGTCCGGGGTTGTGCCAACCGGCAGAAAGGTCTCGTAATTTTCGGACGTCGGTGTAAGTGCTGAACGATCATAGCTGCCGGCACAGGCGGTTAGCATCAGCAAGAGAACGAAATTGACGTAAATCTTGAGTGAGGGCATCGGTGAATTGTCCGTCTTGAAAGTGGTGCCGCTCTGTATAGTGCCAAACATATTTTGTTGAGTGCCAAATCTCCGCAGGTGCCTAAATCTGGTTGTATCGTTAGGTCTTGTGCGAGATGACACCGATCGAAACGGCAGACATTGCAATAATGCGCTTACTCGATTCGGCCGATCTCATTCTTTAAATTGTCACCATTGACAGTTGATTGCTGTTTGCCTATTTCGTTTCAAAGCACCGTAAGATCGGGCCTGTGTTAAACACTGTTGCTGAGGTCAAAACGTTTAGCTTGCCAACCGTGAAGACGACGGCCCTAGGAGGGGACAGCATGCCACAAATGTACCATGAGTTACCCGCAGAAGCTTATACATCGCAGGAGTGGTTCGACCGTGAAAAGCGAGAGATATTCTCAAAAACATGGCGTTTTGCTGGCTTTATGGAAGATTTGCCCGAGCCAGGCCATTATCTTTCGGTTCAGGCGGGATTGAACAACTTGTTCATCGTCATGGGGAGGGATCGCAGGCTGCGGGCCTTCCACAATATCTGCAGACATCGGGGCACCCAATTGATCCGCGCTGTGGGAAAGACCCAAAAAGCGCTGACCTGCCCCTATCACGACTGGACCTATGATCTTGAGGGCAACCTGATCTCAGTCCCGGATGAGCATCGCGAATATAAGTCCGTCGACAAATCCTGCCTTGGCCTGAAACCTGCTTCGGTCGATATCTGGAAAGGTATGTTGTTTGTGCATCCCGACCCGAACGCAGGGTCGATCATGAAATGGTTCGGTGACGTGGACGATAAGGTCGGACCACACGTGCCTGAAGAGCTGGTGGAACACGAGGACACCTCGAACACCTATGAAATCAAGGCCAATTGGAAGATCGTTGTCGAGAACTACATCGACGTCTACCATCTGAGCCACCTGCATTCGAACACCCTACAAATGTATGACCACGCCAATGCGCAATATGGTTGGTACGGGCCGCACTACATCTTTTGGGAGCCGCCGGTCGAAGAGTTCGCCAAAGATCAGAACAAAAAGCTTCAGATGCCGCGGGTCGTTCCCGAAGATCAGAATGGTGCATGGGTGCCGATGCTGTTTCCAGGGGTCGGAATTGGCGCGTCCGAGGACGTGTGGAACGTCTTTATCATTACCCCGCTTGCTCCGGACAGGACGCGGATTCTGAACCGGACGCGTGTTTCCAATGCCTCGGGCTGGGAGTTTTCGAAACAGGCCACCCGGTCGGCGTCCTTCTGGAACAATTTTGGCATCAAAGGCAAATATGAAGGTGATGATGCGTATGATGAAAACGATCCGATGGCCTCGGGCGATTTCACGCAAGAGGACATCTATGCCTGTGAACAGCAACAGAAATCCCTGACCTCGCCTTATTTCGAAGTTGGTCCAGCCGCCGTTGGGGAAAGCCCCGTGGTTCAACACCAAAGGGTCGTTCGCGATTGGTTGCAAGAAGAATGATCAACCCCGACGACCGGTTGTCGATTGCGACCTTGCTGCGGGTCTTCCGCACAAAAATCGTAACGACCTGGGGTCTGACCCTGGTTGAAACGGGGTTGTTTATCTTCCTTCCCCTGTTGATCGGCTATTCGATCGACGGCCTGTCGAATGGGGACTACACGTCGTTCATCCATTTCGGTGTTGCGATGGCAGTGCTGCTGGTTGTGTCGACGTTGCGGCGTGTTTACGACACGCGGGCATATGGCACGATCCGCGTCGAATTGGGTAAGGCGCAGGCCAAACGGGATGCGGGGCGCGAGGTCTCGGTGCTAAATGCGCGGGTACTGATGGCCCGCGAGTTGGTTGATTTTCTGGAGAATGAGGCCCCTGAATCGATGGGTGCAGTCGTGCAGGTTCTGGTCTCGGTTGGTATTCTGATGTCCTTTCACGGGGCACTTGCCACCGCCGCAGGGGCCGCTGCTGTGATTATCCTGATCATCTTTACCCTGTTTTCGCGTCGCTTCTTCCGCCTGAATGGGCTGTTGAACCACCAGTCAGAAAGACAGGTGACTGCGTTGCAAAGCATGGATCTGAAAAAGATCGGCCAGCACTTGTTCCGATTGCGCACGCATGAGGTTCGGTTGTCGGATTCCGAGGCACTTGTCTATGCTGCGATTTTTGCTGTCTTGCTCAGCATGCTGGCCTTCAACCTGTGGTTTGCGGCGACGCAAAGCGGGGCGACGGCAGGGCAGATCTTCTCGGTTGTCACCTATTCGTTCGAGTTTGTGCAATCGGTCGTGATTTTACCGATGGTCCTGCAAAGCCTCGCGCGCTTGTCCGAGATCACCGAGCGGATCAACGCACCGGCATCGAAACAGGGCGCCAATGCCTAAACCGTTCAATTCAAACACCCGTCCCATATCGGGTATCATCACACATCCTGCCCTTTCGCACGGCACGAATTTCGGAGGCTCAAATGACCAGAGTTTTTCACCCGCTTGAGGTGCTTGAAACGCGTAGTGAGATCGGCGGGCAGGCCAAATCCGTCATGTTTGACGTGCCGCCACGTCTGGCCAAAGACTTTGCCTGGCGTGCCGGTCAGCACCTGACCCTTCGCTTTTGGATCAAGGGTGAAGACGTGCGCAGAAGCTATTCGATCTCGTCTTCGCCTGTTTCAGGCGATCCGCTGCGTATCACCGTCAAACGGGTGAAAAAGGGGCTCGTCAGCAACCATATCAACGATACGGTTCAAAAGGGTGATGTGATCGACGTCATGCCGCCATTTGGTAGTTTTTGTCTGGATACAGACCCGGAGGAACGGCGCACACACTACTTCTTTGGGGCGGGCAGCGGTATCACCCCATTGTATTCCATGCTTAAGTCTGTGCTATTGGCCGAACCGTGGTCGGTTGCACATCTGGCCTATGGCAATGCGAATGCGGACAGTATCCTGTTCAAAGACAAGTTTGCCGAATACCAGCAGACGTCTCCGGAACGCCTGACGGTGCATAACCTTCTGTCCAAGCCTTCAATGTGGTCTAGTTTCGTCTATTGGCGCAGGGGTGTCATCGACAAAGATGCGATTGAGGCGCTGATTACAGAAAATCCGCCTTATGCCCAGAATGCCCAGTACTACATCTGTGGTCCCGGCGGGATGAACAAAGCGGTCAAAGACGCGCTTATGTCTTTGGATGTGCCCGCCAATCGGATTCACATGGAAAGCTACGGCGGCGCGCAAGAGACCGATGACAGTATCAAGGGCGTTGATGCTGTTGTGGACATAACGCTGAACGGTCAGCGACAATCGGTTCAGATGGCATCTGGTCAGACGATCTTACAAGCTGCTCAACAGGCGGGGTTGGAGCCGCCATATTCCTGCCAGTCTGGGGTCTGTGGGGCGTGCCGGTGTAAGGTGAAAAAGGGTTCGGTTCATATGCGGGCACGAACCGCTTTGGATGATAATGAGATCTCGAAAGGTGCCGTGCTGTCCTGCCAGGCGGTTGCCACGACATACAAGCTTGCGGTTAGTTACGATTAACCCGGCCGTTGGCCAGGCAGTCGCTGTCAGGTTTTTTCTTCCAATGTTTCAGCCAATTTCAGCGCAGCGAAATAGGACGAATAACCCCATGTTTTCGGAGGTTTAAGCGGAATGAAAGCATCCGTGGTGATAAAAAGGTTTATGATTCCGTGCGCGACGATCTCGCAGGCTTGTTTGTCGGCTTTTGGGTGTGAGCCAAGAACGATATCTATCGCGACCTTGTAAAAGGCCTCCATCGATTCCAGCAACGGTTTGCGAAGTTCTGGATAAATCTCAATCGAGTTGACGAGCGCCTGATAACAAATGTTGATCCGGGGATCCATCTCACCGTCAGAGTTGAACAGGGCCTCGATCAGATTGCGGACATCGGGATTCTCGGCCAGCGCAACGCGCAATGTTTCGGTCTGTTTGCTGAACGTTTCGACGACATGCTCACCTAGCGCCAAAACCATTGCTTTGCGGTTGCCAAGATGATGGCGGATCAGCGGGCGCTTAAGCCCGGCTTGTGCCGCGATATGTTCAAGTGTGGCCCCTTCGACGCCGTAGCGAACGACGCACGACATAAATGCATCGAGGACTTCTTTTTTTCGTTGATCTTGTACAGAGGGGCGACCCATGCGATGACCCTTACGTAGGAACGGAATTTTAGAGATATCTTAGTCGAGATTGGCTGTCAAGACTGACAGTCAATTTAATTCCGAAATGTCTACCGCTCTTCAACGTTTTCTGAGCAATCGTCCGTCGTTCCAGCAGGCAATCTAACGCAAGCGATGTTCAAGCGTCCCAGTAGGGCGTAGTGTTTTGGGGCGGTGGGTCTAGGTGAAAAGCCCAAGCCTTTCTCCGCCCGCCACATCCGCAAATCTGTTAAGATTTGGGAACAGAGTGTTCAATGCCGACGGTTGCACACCAAACCAAAGAGACAGGTCAGCATAAAGTTGATCGGTTGAGGTCGTTGGGATCAAAACGCCGTCGCCCACATCAAGCGCGTTGTCGCTGGCCAGGCCAAGTTCGGGGTAATCCCCCAGAATCTGCCCGCCTTTGACAGCATTGCCTATAACCAGGGTATTGCCCCCCCAACCATGATCCGTGCCGTTGCCATTCGACGTCAGCGTCCGGCCAAAATCTGATCCCGTGAACGTCACAACACGATCCGCCAAGCCCATATCGTCAAGCGTTGCCTGAAACGCTCCCAACGCTTCGGACAATACGCGCAGCATACGGGCATGGTTCGCCAACAGCTCATCATGATGGTCCCAGCCAATATAGCGCACAAAAAACGTTTGCTGCTCGTGACCCAGCCGGTTCGAGGCGGCAATCGTTTTGGCGACCATGCGCAATTGTTGTGCAAGGTCCGAGGATGGGAAGGACCGGGGTATCTTGATCCCACGGGTCGCGGATTTGAACGTCTCGTGTTTGGACTGCGCGTCGCGGGTCAGGTTCAGATATGTCTCGCGGAAGGGATCGCCGTTTTGATCGGCATTCATCATTCGGTTGAAACTGTCCAAAAGCAGATCGTTGAGCGGGCTTTTCTCTTCTTTTACGTATAGACCGACGCTGCCCTTGTCTGTGATTGAATATGGCAAGTCGATCGTGCCGTTCTGCGCAATGTTGTTTCCGGCCAAAGAGATGTTCATTCCGATCTCGTGCGCCGATTTTGAGGGCTGTAGGTCATCAGCAAAGAACCCGAACCATCCGTCGTTCACACGCAGATCCGGGCGCGAGGTTTGCCAGTGTTTGAACTGGTCCGCGTGGCTCAGCAGTCCCAGGGGGAGTGCGGCCGAGCCGTCATAGAACTGCTCTTTCCGGACCTGTTCGACCAAAGGCCCAACATTGGCGACAAAAGAGAGGCGCCTTTGATCGAACAACTCGGCCACTTCGGGCATCGACGGGTGCAGGCCAAAGCTGCGGCCCAACCGATCTTTGGGCGCATCCAAGTCCAGCAACTCACCTCGCGAAAGGGCAAGATTGGCCCGCGTTTCCGAGTATTGGCCGTGCGCGATTTTGTCATTTGGTACCAGCATGTTGAAGCTGTCATTGCCGCCATCCAACATAACAAAAACAAGCGCCCTGCGGGCGGGCTTGATCATTCCAGACCCAGCCTGGGCCAAACCGGGCAGGGCGGCACCCATCATTGCGCCAGTTGCGGCAACACCGGTCGAGGCCAAAAACTGCCGTCGCGTAAAGGATTTGGTCAGCATGGGCTCAGGCCTCCTGCACGGTGAATTCTGGGGAAACGGCAATCATGAACGCGATGGTCTGTACCACCCATTCGGGATTGTCCGCATACTGCACATAAGCCTGCTTGATCCGTTTGCGCACTTCGGCATCAGTCCGACCGGTCAATAGGACCGAAATCCGATCTATCAGCTCATCATGACGGCCTCGGTTCTTTACGATTTCGATCTCTTCGCTCAATTCGAAACGCAGCGCGTTCTTGGAATTGGCCCATAGTGTATCAGGGTCAAACTCCATCACCATCATCTGCTCGGGACCCGCGCCGATTTGCGTCGAAACCAGCGGCAAGTAGCCGCCAAAGAACCAGTAGTAGATGCTGTTGACATAAGCGACCGAGGTCGCGGCCGTGTGCAGCTCAAACTCGGGAGCGCGAAGGCCCATCTTCTGCAATGCGCCATGAGGGGTGAAATCGGGTTTGTAGAAATTGAACACAGTGGGCGCGGACAGTGGATGCATCTGCAGCGCCTCTTGAATGTCATCACCCAGCAGCCACAGCTTGCCGGTCTGGTTATGCGCTCCAAACGCAAGCAGAACCTGCGTGACGCGATGCAGGGGCGATTTTAGCTTTTGGGACTGAACTACTTTTGTCGGGGATTTGTATGCCGAAGGAAGACGTTTAGCGGCAACCTCATTGGTCAATGGGTAGGTCAGGATTGTGCGAACCGCGCTTTTCAGATCTCCGTTTGAGCCAAATGCCTGCGACACCGCTTCGACATAGGCGGGCGAGGGATTGGATGTGACCAGCCGGTTGATCAGATGGGTTGCGATGAACGGCGCGGTCGTAGGGTGGGCAACCAGTTGGTCGATGGTCGAACGAATTTCTTTCGGGCCGGACTGATCGCCGGGCAAGGTCAGACGACCGTTCAGCAGGGATTTTGCGCCGCGGTCGTGAAAGGCTTCTTCCACGATCATCGGTTTGGTCGCGTCAATGAAGGGCACTGTCTTATAGGCCTTTTCGACCCCATCATCGAACTGAACTGGATAACCATTATAGCTGTCTTCCCAGAACGACGTGTTCCACTCGTATTCATAGGCTGCGGGCAGCAAGCCGGTGAAGACCCGAGCCAGTTCCTTGATGTCGCGATTGTCATAGGTCGGGATCGGATCCCCACTGGCATCCAGTTTTTCCGTGCCATCGGGGTTCAGCTCGAACAAGCCAATCGAAAACAGCTGCATGATCTCACGCGCATAGTTTTCATCCGGATGGGTGTTCTTGGCCTCGTTCGCCTTTTGATTGGTCATATGCGACAGGTAGATACCCATCATCGGGTGCATCGACACATCGTACAGAAGGTCTGAATAACTGCCGAACGCGTGCTTATAAAGCAGGTCATAGTAATTCGCCATCCCGATGGCATCCAGCTCCAACGATGACGCGTCCGAGATGACCAGGATCTCGGACAGTGCCTGCGCAACACGCTGACGCAGCAGGTCGTCGCGTTGCGTCAGGGTGTGGTTCCACCAGGCCATGTGGAAATACCATTTATAGGGCAGGGCGGGGTTGTTGCCGTCGCCGTTGATCGCCCATTCGCCATGCGCGCGTTTTAGGCGCTTTCGGAAGCTCTTCCAAATCTTGCGAGTGGACTTTTCGAACGGCCCTTTGTTACCGATCGAGGCGTTCAGCTGATCATCCAACCAGCGTTCCGGGCCGGTCTTGCTAACCTGATGCAGTAACTTCTGATCGGCCCCAAGCGTGGCCTGCATCAAGAATCGACTGGTGTCTTCCAAGGATGACTTCATGGTGGATGGCGGTCCTTTAGATCTGACGACAGTAACTGGGATTGGCATAAACTGTCATATGAGACAAAATAAAACTTAGCCCCGCCGTTTCAACCCGAAGAATTCGATATCCGCAAAAAAAATGCCCCGTTTCCGGGGCAGTTGGGGTCAAATTTGTAAGGTAGCTTTAGTTTGCGTAATTCATTTTCAAACCAAGCGATGAGGTATTGCCATCGTATTCAATCGCCGCGTCTTCGAACGCCGGCAAAGATCTGACGCCCGCGCCCTTGGAATATGCCCAACCTTCTTGCGGGATCGGCCCTTTCATCTCGAACTGGCCGTTGTCGTTCTGGTCGTGGTGTATCATGATCGCAAGCTGTCCGGGTTTCTGGTTCTCGAGCGTGCCGGAAACTGTGCTACCTGAGGCGGGGATCTTCGCGTAGCCTACGATTTTCGCCATCTGGCTTTGGTCGAACGCGGTCTTATCGTCAAAGGCCAGGATATGAATGACGCCTCCGCGTCCAGCATCGACACCAGAGATATCGATCTGTATATCCCCGGCCGCCGCCTGAGATGCTGCAAGTGCCATAAGGCCAGCGATGAATGCAGTTTTGGTCATTGAGTTTCTCCTGAACAGTTAACCGATGTAAATTCCAAACAGACGCCATGCGAGATCCTGCACGACGTAAAGCAGCCCGAAGGCGAACCACATGATCGTAATGGCATAGAAAAGCGGCGGGTTTTCCTGGCTGTCGATTGTCTCAATCAAAAAGGCTTGGCCTGTCATGAAGGATGAGGCGGCCCACCACATGAACAGCAGCCCCCAGATTGCGTAGATCTGAAACCATGTTGCCAACAGCAAGCATAAGAAGATGATCCAGGAAAAAGGGTGGGATTTGAGGTATTGCATTGAACTTCTCTATCTATTTTCTGGGTTTGTGCCCGCATCAAAGTGGGCACGACGAAGGGATACCTATGCCTCACAAAACTGCGTGGCTTTGAAGAGGGTGTGTAACATTCTGGCTTGCCGCCATTGCAGATCAGTTGAAGTTCTGTCCACGCGGGCGACGTGCCAACTCTTTAGTCATGGATTGCCTGAAGCTGGTCGAACTGCGCCTTGTCCAACCGGTAGAACATCAGGGCAACAATCGAGGCCATGTATATGAAGAGGCTAAGGCAGGCATAGTTCCATCCCAGTGCACGTGTGACCTCGGGGGTCAGGTTCGATTGGTCTGGCGCCTCCGGAAAGCCAACATATGCCAGAAACATTCCGGAGATCGCTAACCCGCCAGCCGTGCCCGCCTTAAGCACGAATGTGATGACCGATGTGATGATCCCTTCGTTTTGGAAACCGTTCTGGCTGATACCCAATTCAACGACGTCCGCGGTCATCGACGTCAGCAGAGATGTGGTCCAGACAATCAGGATGATTTGCAGAATGCCGTGAACAAACAGCAACCAGATCAGAAGCTCGGTGCCATTTGCAGGGAAGAACCCGATTTCACGCAGCACGTAAGGGGCGACACCGACAATTGCCGAGAGGATCGACAAGTATATGGCGCTCGATTTCTTGTCGCCGGATCGTGCAATAGGTTTCAGGGTTACGCCCGCTATCAAAGCGCCGATCAGGTTGGCCATCAGGATCAGAGCTATTTGGTCATTGTTCAGCTCCCAAAAGAACGAGGTCAGGTAGGTCCACAAAGCTGCTCCGATCCCAGCGCCCACCGCGAAAACCGCCGAGCTGACAAAGATGGCAAGTAATGCAGGCAGCTTGAACGCCGCGAAAAACTGTCTGAAAAATCCAGAGATGCTGTAGGTCGCCACATGCGAAATATCCAGCATTCTATTCTGCCATTTGCGCGTGCCCAAGGCGGTGACAGTGATAGCCAGCGCTATGAGGATTGCACCGACAAGGCCTGCTTCCTGATAGCCGGCCTGGTTGAGGATGCCGTAAGGCATCGTGTCGGTCGGAACCAACCAGATCACATACATCGCGATGACCATGACCTGACCGGCAATCCAGGTGACCGAGACCTTGAGGCCAGACAACATGGTTCTTCCGCCATAGTCCTTGGTCAACTCTGGCACCATCGCGTTGTGTGGAACGTCAAACAACGTCATCGCCGTCCGCAGAAGGATCGTTGTGATCAGCAGGAACCAGAACAGCTGGGTCTCTGAGGTCAGTGCTGCAGGTGGGTTCCAAATTAACCAGAAAAGGAGCGCGACAGGTATAATCGCCGCGTAGATGAACGGGTGGCGCTTGCCGACCCGAGAACGTGTGTTATCCGACAAGTAACCGACAACAGGATCGGACACAGCGTCGAACATCAGAGCAATGAAAAGGGCAAACCCCACCGTCTCGGCCGGAAGACCGATGACCAGATTGTAGTAGATAAGCAGGAAAAAGCTCAGCCCGTTCGACAAGATGCCGTTGGCTATGCCGCCTACCCCGTAAAATAGCTGCATGCCGACCGGCGGGCTTTCAGTACTGGTATTCATTTTTCCTCCGGATCTTCTTGCAGCAAGACGGTGAGTGATCGATCACTCAAAGCAGATCACAAGGATCGTTTTTTGTCAAAGGTGTTAGACAAAGGTGCCTAACGACCGTGGTTGAGAAGCAAATGACCGCCGAAGCAACAGGCAACTAGCAGCGGCCATTCGCGTAGTGGAGTGTCAATCCCGACCGCGGACGCGGTCGGGTGCTTGATCAGAAGTTATGCGATAGGCTCACACGTACAGCGGTTCCGGAAACATCCCGGATCTGTAGGCCCGCGTCAGGTTCGTTCACATCGCCAAGCGTGCCATATGTGACATCAACCAGAATTCGGGTCTGACCAATCGAGTGGACGGCACCAAGCGTGATACCTTTGCCGCCGCCTTCATAGTCAAAGCCAACAAAACCGCCTTCAGGTTGCGACCGGGATAGAATGCCGTAGAAATACCACTTCGGGTTCAGCAAATATCCGACGCCAATTTGGTAATCGATCGAGTTTTCCGCGAATTCCGCAAGCGGACCGCCGAGGGCCGGAGACTCCACGCTGACGTCATCCCAGTTTCTCCAACGGACCGACCCAAAGGCGCCCCAAGGGCCGCTGATTGCACTTTGTACGTTCAGGGCGACTGTCTGAGGAGTGGTAAGTTGCGTGGTCACGTCAGCTGGAGCAAGAGGTTGCAACTGTTCGACGCCGTCCAGATCGTGTTTGATCTCCGAGTAGTATGTCAGGTCAGCGCGAAACGCGAGCGACGGGATCTCATACGCAGCACCCACGAGGAAGCCAGGATTGAAATCCCCTTCGGAGTCCAGCGAGTAGCTAAGTGAAGGATTGATCAACGCGCCGCTGAAGTCGTTTAACTTTTCAAAGCGCACCCCAGCAAAGGCACTAAAATTTTCATTGAACTTGTACCGCGCCATAAGCGCGACTTCAGTGCCGCGATACCGGACGTTGGTGCCAGCAGACGGAGCACCCGTACCGGTTGGGTACAGTAGCTTATAGTTGACGGAGTTGAAGCCGTGGATTGCGACTGCCCATTTGTCGCCTACGTCCTGTTTGTAAGCCAGGGACAGGCCGCTGATGCTGGGTGTGACGTCACCGGTCGGTTGGCCGAATTCAGTGCCTTCGGTTTTTGAATCGGCCCATCCTCCGGTGATCTCGACATATCGGCCCTGCTCAAAAAGGAACCGGTTTGCCGACGGAAACCCCTCGATTCCGCCAGCAAATGCTGGGCCTGAAATCAAGCCCGCGCCCAATGCCAATGTTGCGATTTTCTTCATTCTTCCCTCCCTTTCCTCGGCTTTGTTTCTTTAATTGTGCCGAGGGGATCTGATATGACCGTGGCGCAAGGGCGCTTCGGCCTGTTGAAAGCGCCGTGGTTTGCGCATGGTCGTGCATCCATCGAATGATGTGTCTTCAAATGGTTGCATTTCTGGCCTGTGGAACTGTTTGCGGTGCAGTAGGGAGGCGCGCAGCGTGTGGCCGTCGCAATTGCATGCGATGCGGGAATGTGGTCTTCCGTCTGAATGCAACGCCGCGCCTCTGAAGCGGGCCGTTTTGCAGCAGGCAATACCAATTGGTTCGGCTAACAAGCCGATTGCGCGTTTTTTCATAGTCCCTGTCGTTTTTTGCAGCCCAGTCTTAGGCCGGGTTTTTGGTCTAATTATTGCGTTGCGAGTAGCCCCGGGGTGACACCTCCTCGTTGCTTAGATGTTTTGATTGGCGCGTTCCTCTTGGGTCTGCGCAGGGTTGCGGAACAACTGTTCTGCGCGAACCCTACCAACTACCAGAATGTATCGTGGATTGGTCATGGAACTGCCCCTGTTGCTTGCCTGCTGGCTATTTGTTTGTCGAGTCTGACAGTTATTTGTTGCACATAGCTGACATCTTTTCAATACGTTTGTATTGTACGTTTGAATTGGAATATTATTTCGTGGCAAACGTTGTATTTTCAGGGCTTTGATCCAATTCTCACAAACACTAGTGTTCCGCTCACACTTTTGCGGGATTTGCGCTAGGAAAGGCGGATGACGCAAAATTTGACAGAGAATCGGGCCAAACAGCGCGACAGAAACCGAGAACAGAAGCGACGTGAACTTGCCGAGAACGCGATTGCGACAATTGCGCGGGCTGGATACGCCAACACCACCTTGCGGGACATTGCGGCCTCGACCGGCGTATCACTAGGCAAAATACAGTATTATTTTCCCGAAAAAGAGGGGTTGCTGTTGTATTGCGTAGATCTGTCGGTCGACAAGTTCACGTCACAGCTGAACGAGATTCTGGATGCAGAACTCAACCCTCGCGAGGCACGCAGCGCATATATCGAGCTGTTTGCCTATTCGATCGTTAACTATGCGCACCTGCACAGGCTTTGGTATGACATCCGCAATCAGGCTATGTTCGATGGCCAGCTCAGGCCGCGAGTTGCTGACGTCGAGGCCCGGTTTGTCGCAATTTGTGATGAGCTCGGAAAAAAATTTGCTGTCGATGATGTGCGAGGTGTGGAAATTTATGTGATGCTGGACGGCGCCTATCGGTATTACATCCAGCAAAGCATAGCCGGGATGCCAATCACCGCTGAGGACATCGCGCGGCGCCTAAAACGCATTATAGGTTACCTGACGGGTGAATAGTAAGGTGCAGACCAATACTCCGCCATCTTGCTATTCGCTTGCCCGGGCGTATTTTCACTCTGATTTCGTTGGGGTTGCAGACAAGGTTTCCCGCCGATTATCTGGGGCAGATCGAGCTCTTGCATACAATATATTGTCATGACAGAAAATAAAGCAAATGAGGCCGCATTGGCTTTTAAAACTGCCGCAGCAACCGCGTTTGCTGTGCTTACCGCTACTTCAGTTTGGCCCGATAACTTGGCACAGGTATTAGGCTTTCTTTCTGCGTCGCGTTGAGAGAGTGCGAATGATATGGTGACCCTGTTTCAATGGGCAGACTTAGTTGTTTTCAGGATTGCTATCGGATCGAGGGTCCTTATACCGGTTCAGGTCCAGCACGCCTGCCTGAATGGGGTCGCTTGCCAGAAACATGGTCATCACCTGATCGCTGGTTTCCCAGAAACCCGGGCTTGTCCTGCGCAGGCCATAAGTGGCTACGAAATCGAGCCAATCGGCCTGCGACCGCACTGATTTGAGGTCGGTTACAAAGGACGCCAGCTGGGCTTCCTGAAGTCGAAAGTAGAAATTTGGATAACTTCCGATCACCCCTGGCAGGATGGTCAGCACGTCGGCTTGCGGATTCCTGCGATCTTTTTCTTCAAACAGGAACGCCACATTATAATGGGCCTTGTCGTGGAGCAGCGAATAGAGAGACGTGGAACCATTTTCGTTGTCCACCAAAAGCAGGGAAACATCTGACAGATACCTGACCCAATCGCCGGTTTGATCCGCGAGCGCCCGCAAGTCGTCCACAACTTCTGAATTGCCATTCGAACAGTCGGCACCTTTGCATCTGTTGATCGTGTCCTCGAGGGCCCAAAGACCGTTGCCGCGATTTAGAAGTTCCAGAAGGAATTCCTGCTTTGGCTTGTCCGTTCCAAAATCTATGCCAGTCGGAAAACTGTCATCGGCACGACGCCGGTGCCAATAGGTGTGCAGCTCGGCCATAGCTCCTTGGTACCAGGTTTTATGCATCCTTTGCCTGTCGCCGCGCGGCATGAAGTTCAGGAAAGTGTCCTCACTCTCCATCCGTAACTCATCCATGTATAACCGGGTTGAAAGCTGGTGCTCGAGGCGACCGAAGACATCAAAACCTGCGACCAAGTCGTAATAGATACGTTCGAACACCGGATAATCGATAACCCATGCGGTTTCGGGGATGCCGCCGTGGAACCCGGTCATGGCAGAGGCATTGTCGAAATGCCGGAACACGGTAATCAGCGCCTGGGGATTGGTGCCCTCGCCATCCCAGATTGCGTCATATCCAAACCCGTTTTTGTGCGCCGCGCTGTTGCGATATCGGGCATCCCGGAACTCAAGATACTTAATCTGGTTTTCATGGGACATTCCCTGAATGTCCCCCAAGAACCCTATATCTGCAGTACTCACCGGCAATTCCAGAAAGGCCGCCCCGTCCGCCAAAAAGCTGGGTTCTGTGACGGACAGATCGGCATCCGGATCAAGGAAACTGACCCAGAACCGGTCTTCAATCACGTCGACAGCGGTTTCGCCGTGACAGACCGGTCCGCGGATGAAGCTGCGCACATAGAACAATGCGTCGTCCAAGAGAAACTGATAACGGCTGCGGGCCGGTATGTTGGCAAAGGTGCTGAACGGGTTGCCGCCTTCGTCTTCTCCGTACGCAGGCAACTCGGTGACGGACCAGGCCGGATCAAGGAATAGCTGCTGGTATCGCGCCAGACGATCCGGACCAAAACTATAGACCAGATGATCTTTGTGCACGATTGTTTCGTCGAATGCCTGCAGGCGATAATAGAACGGCCCTGCGCCGGGACTATCGAAGGGACGGCGTGTCGCGATGATCTCAATCTTTGATCCTGGCGGGCTGGCGGACCGCACCAGCTGAAAAAACAGTCTTGGATTGTCGGATGGAAAATGGAGACGCGCCAGAAACAGATGTTCGTATACATATCTGCTCATCAATTGATGGCGCAGGTCGGGCGCGTTCAGAAAGGCCTCCCAATTTGTGATCTGATCCTGAATGTCCTGAGGGATTTGTGGTGTGGCCGATGGCAAGGGCGCACCATTTTTAAGCCATGACATGAGGGTCTGGTATTCTTGTTCACTCAGTGGGGCCGTGGCGTAGGGCATTCCCGCCCTTGGGTTTGCCGTGCTGAAGGCGTCGAATTCCTGCGTTGTAGGGCAGGTCAAGGGGCGATCAATCGACAAACCAAGTTGGGTTGGGACAGGTGCGTTAGCCGTCAAACGGGCTTGCCTGCCGAGGTTAAGAGAGCGCTCTAACACCGATCCACCCGCGCCGGTCACCTCGGATGACGGAAGAACGGAAAAGAACCCAAGATCCCGCCACCCAGGAATTGTGTGCGCGTCGATTCCAAGCCGCGTTGGTTGCGCATCTTTTAGTCGTTCGGAGTGGTAAACCGCCTCTTTACTGGCACCGCGCAAAAGGCCGGCAGGGGATGTCAGCTTGAGTTGGCAGGGCGCGTCGTAGCAACTGTGACAGACCACGCAGCGGTGGTTCAGGATATCCTGCACGTTGGCCCAGTCCGCATTTTCCAGCTTGTCGTCAATGGTCGCGCCGGGCGCTGCTGCATCTGACTGGGCCAAACCCTGATCAGCAACCAAAAATGCAATCGAAGCCGCTAAAACACGGGTGATAAAACACCAATCTTGTAATGTTCGCAGCATAGATGCCCCCGTCTGAATGGTTTGATTTTATTGACCATCACGCAAAGCCCATAGGCCCTAACAGGTTTATACTACTGAATTGATATCGTTTGTCGCGTTTCCTGAACTTTTACGTTGAGGCAACGCTGGGTTGTTTGCCGCAGTTTCACATGCGGCAAAGTAGATTTATTGGGAGCTTAGTTCGCCAATAATGTCAGACCGTTGCGCCCTTGATGCGTATGGCCGATCCCACGCTACCGGCGCAAAGGCCAATGCCAATAGCAATCAACAGCTCGAATGTATCGACCGCGGCAAATGAACCATGGGCGAAAACGAAGGTCGCCAACACCCCGACAATGCCCCCCATCAATGCACCCAGCCAAACGCGGCGAGTCATCATTCCAAGGGCCAGCCCAAGGATACCCGGCAGACTGATGACGTTGGCCCCGATTGTTCCCAGAATTTCCAGCATGTCGCGTCCCTTTTTCAGTCTGCCCGAGTACTCAGGAATGATTTGATGTCATCGCCGTCAGCTGCGGCCTGTTGTTGCAACGAACCCTGCGCTTTGCTGGCCAGAGTTTCGGTCACTTCCTGATACCGCTCCTGATAGCCGGGCGGCAGGCTATGGGCGATGCCCTGGTGGCAATCGATACAGGTCATGTTTTCATCAATGGCGCGTTGGTGCTCAGAGGCAGCGCGCGTTTCCTGCAACGTGAAATCCATATAGTCGAAGTTGTGGCAATTCCGGCATTCGCGACTGTCTGAGGCCTTCATCTTCTTCCAGACGGCGGTCGCCATGCTCAGACGATGCTCTTCGTATTTCTCGGGCGTACTGATCGTGCCTGCCAGTTCGTGATAGACGTCCTTGACCGCCATGATCTTGGCTTTGATCTTGTGGTTCCATTCATGCGGCACATGGCAATCAGAACAGATGGCCCGCACACCGGAGTGGTTGTTGTAGTGGATCGTCTCACGATACTCGCCCAGATTGGTCTCCATCGTATGGCACGAAGTACAGAACTCCTCGGTATTCGTCAGCTCAAGCGTCCAGTGGAAGCCGCCCCAGAACAGGATACCAGCCAGAAAGCCTGCAAGGATCAGAAAACCCGAGCTAAAGGCAACCGCCGGGGTCCAGATCCAGTTCCAGATGCGGCCAATCCACCCGCGTTTTTCAGGAGAGTCTGCCATGTTGGTGCTCCTTTCTTTCTTGCGTTGGATTAATTGCCCGAGGACGGTTGAAAGACGTTGTCAACCAATGGCGGTGCGTCTGCTTGTGGCACGTGGCATTGGTTGCAGAAATAACGGGTGCCTGCGATGTGATCCAACTCGTTGCCATCGCGATCCAGATAGTGAGTCATCGACAATGTCGGGGCGTTGCGTTCGCCGGCTTTGGTCCAGTCGTGGCAGGACAGGCACTGATTTGTGCGCGTGTCGATCTGATATTGCTCGACTGAGTGCGGGATCAGCGGCGGTTGTTGGCGATAGTTGCGCTGCATGCGCCCTTCGACGTTCTTGTGGATCTGTTCCAAGGGGATCAGTTCATCCACATCGGCACCCCGCAGGGTTTCTACCTGAGCTGATTGCGCAAGGGCGAATCCGCCCAAAAGCAAAACGGGGATAAGGGCTGTAAGGCCTGTTCGGGTTGGCTTGTTCATCTTGGCACTCCCTCAGATAGGTCTGGCTGCGCGCGGATCGGGCGCGGGAACTGGATCGGTAGGTGCGGCGATCTTGTCGTCGAACCGGTGAGTAAATTTGAAGACGTCGACGGCGCACACGTCGATGCAACGACCGCAGGTGGTGCAGTCAGGGGAAAGGATCAGTGGTGTGGAACCCGACTTACCCTTCAGCGCAGGAGATATGACCTGATTTTCTGGGCAAACGGCATAGCAATCCATGCAATCATCGCAGGCTGCGCGATTTGAGGCGCTGACCCGCAGCAAACCTTTGGCACCAATCAGGCCGTAAAATGCGCCAACCGGACAGATGTGACCGCACCAGCCGTGGCGCGAAACGAACAGGTCGAACACGAAGATGGCAATGATCATGGCCCACGCGAACCCCGCGCCGAAAATCAGCCCGCGATGCAGCATGGTGATCGGGTTGACCAGCTCCCATGCGATCATGCCTGTAGCGCCCGAGACGATTAGGACGGTGGCCAATATCCAAAGGCGGGTGCTGCGCTTGGGCTGCCAGCCTTTCGGCAGGTCCAAACGTCTGTGCAACCAGTTGGCTGCGTCGGTGACTGGGTTGATCGGACAAACCCATGAACAATAGACGCGCCCACCAATCAGAGCGTAAGCGGTGAGAACGATCACTCCGCCGATCAGGGCCGTCAATTCCGGCCAATGCCCAGCGATCACGCTTTGCAGCAGGATAAGCGGGTCGGTCAGCGGCAGCACGCCCAGTGTCAAAGATCCCGCAAGCGTGCCTTGAACGATCCAGATGCCGAACCACGGTCCTAGAAGAAACACCGCCAGAAAGAGCAACTGGCTTGCGCGGCGCAGCAGCAGGTATTTGTGGGCGCGCACCCAACCTTTTTCTTCGATGGCCTCCATTCCGGCCGGCATATGTGTGCGTGCACTCATTGTCCGACCCCCGGCAAATCGTATGCTGGTGCGAACCCGCCCGGTGCGGCAAGGTTGTCGGTGCCCGGTCCGGGCAGTCGGTCCGGCAGATCGATGAGGCCTTCAACAAGGGGACCGCCTTTGGCCTCTTTCTCTTCCCAGCCTTTGCGGTAGTGATCGGCACTGCTGCCGCGCGCCAGACGCACAGGCAGGACCTTGATCGCGGCCTCGGGCAGAACACAGCTTTTCTCGCACATGCCGCAGCCTGTGCAGTGGTCCGCATGAACGGTTGGGATGAACATTGCGTGGTGGCCTGAACGTTCGTTATGGGCCGTTTCCAGCGTGATTGCCTCATCAATCACGGGGCAGACGCGATAGCAGACATCGCAGCGCAGGCCGAGGAAGTTCAGGCAGTTCTCCTGATCGACAAGGACGGCAACGCCCATCTTGGCATCATCAATATTGTCGAGGGCCGGATTCAATGCACCGGTGGGGCAGGCGGCCACGCAAGGGATGTCGTCACACATTTCACAAGGCACATCCCGTGCTGTGAAATAGGGCGTCCCTGTAGCAACCGCATCCACGCCCAATTCCGCCAGTTTCAATGTGTCATAAGGGCAATCCCGCACGCAAAGCCCGCAGCGAATGCAAGCGGACAGAAACGCCTCTTCCGGTAGCGCGCCGGGGGGGCGCAACGCTTCGGCCGGCAACGCGCGGGCATCGCGGGCAAGCCATGCCAACAATGACCCGGCGACCACACAACCGCCCGACGCACGCGCCGCATCCTGCAGGAAGCGACGCCGTTGCGGCGAAAGAGGTTTACCTTCAAAGGGCATGGGGACGGCCTTTGCCTCGCTTGTCCGTTACGCGCGCTCGACCTTACAGGCGCATTTTTTGTAGTCGGTCTCTTTCGACAGCGGGCAAGTTGCGTCCAGCGTCAGCTTGTTGGTCAGCTGATGCTCGTCGAACCATGGCATAAAGACCAATCCGCGTGGCACCTTATTGCGGCCGCGCGTTTCAACCCGGCTGGTCACCTCGCCCCTGCGGGTGGAGAGTACGATCTCTTGCCCACGGCGCAGACCGCGATCCTTGGCGTCCTCCGGGTGCATGTAGACAACGGCTGACGGAAATGCGCGATGCAGTTCGGGCACGCGGCGGGTCATCGAACCTGAATGCCAGTGTTCCAGCACACGACCGGTGGACAGCCACAGATCAAATTCCTCATCCGGTACCTCGGCGGCGGGCTCAAAGGGGGCAAAGATGATCTTGGCCTTGCCGTCCTCGTAGCCGTAGAACTTAACGTCTGCGCCTTCCGGCACATACGGGTCATACCCTTCGCGGAAGCGATAGAGCGTTTCCTTGCCGTCAACGACAGGCCAGCGCATACCGCGGGCCTCGTGATACATCTCGAACGGAGCAAGGTCGTGCGCGTGGCCGCGTCCGAAATCGGCATATTCTTCGAACAGACCTTTCTGAACGTAGAATCCGAAATGCTCCGCGTCGTCGTTGTGGAACCCTTCCGCCGTTTCCGACAGCGGGAACTGGTCGACCTTACCGTTGGCATAAAGCACGTCATACATGGTCTTGCCGCGATGCTCGGGCATCTTGGCCAGCAGCTCTTCGCCCCAGACCTCTTCGATGGTAAAGCGTTTCGCGAATTCCATCAGCTGCCACAGGTCCGACTTGGCCTCACCCGGTGCCTGCACTTGCTGGCGCCAGAATTGCGTACGGCGTTCGGCGTTGCCATAGGCGCCTTCTTTCTCAACCCACATGGCCGTGGGAAGGATCAAGTCGGCCGAAACTGCGGTGACAGTAGGGTAAGGATCCGAGACTGTGATGAAGTTTTCCGGGTTACGGTAACCAGGATAGCCTTCTTCGTTGATGTTGGGCGCGGCTTGCATGTTGTTGTTGCACTGGACCCAATAGGCATTCAGTTCGCCGTCCTTCAGTTTGCGGTGCTGCAACACGGCGTGGAAGCCGGGCTTGGGCGGGATAGTGCCCTCGGGGATGTTCCATGCGGTTTCACAGATTTCACGGTGCTTATCATTCGTAACAACCATGTCCGCCGGCAGACGGTGGGCAAAGGTCCCCACTTCACGCGCCGTGCCACAGGCCGACGGTTGACCCGTCAGCGAGAAGGGAGAGTTGCCGGGTTCGGAAATCTTGCCCACCAGCAAGTGCACGTTATACATCAGCGAATTCACCCAGGACCCGCGAGTGTGCTGGTTGAAGCCCATGGTCCACAAGCTCATCACTTTACGATTCGGGTCGGCATATTGCTGGGCCAATTTCTCCAGCTTGTCTGCGGGAACACCCGAAAGTTCAGAAGTGTATTCCAACGTGTAGGGTGCGACGGCTTCGGCGTATTCTTCGAAGCTGATCGGTTCCATTTTGCCCGAGTTCGGATTTTCGGCTTCTTGCTGCAGCGCGTTGCTGTCGCGCAAGCCATAGCCGATATCGGTGGCGGTTTTGGTGATGTTAACGTGTTTCTTCACGAAGTCTTCGTTTACCGCGCCATTTTGAATGATGTAGTTGGCGATGTAGTTCAGGATCGCCAAATCGGTTTGCGGTTCAAAAACAATGCCGTTGTCCGCCAGTTCGAACGAGCGGTGTTCGAAAGTGGACAGCACATGCACCTCACATCCCGGCTTGGTCAGGCGCGTGTCTGTCAGGCGCGACCACAGGATTGGGTGCATCTCAGCCATGTTCGAGCCCCACAGCACGAAGGTGTCCGCGTGCTCAAAGTCGTCATAACACCCCATCGGCTCATCAATGCCGAAGGTTCGCATAAAACCTACGACGGCCGAGGCCATGCAGTGCCGGGCGTTGGGGTCGATGTTGTTGGACCGGAACCCGGCTTTCATCAGTTTGGAGGCCGCATAGCCTTCCCAAACCGTCCATTGCCCGGAACCAAACATACCGACACTGGTCGGGCCTTTCTTGGCCAGCGCCTCTTTCCATTTTGCGGCCATGACATCGAACGCTTCGTCCCAGCTGACTGGTTCGAACTCGCCGTTTTTGTCGTATTCGCCGTTGGTCTTGCGCAGCAAAGGCGTGGTCAGTCGATCCTTGCCGTACATAATCTTGGACAGGAAATAGCCTTTGATACAGTTCAATCCTCGGTTCACGGGCGCGTCTGGGTCACCTTGCGTCGCAACGACGCGACCTTCTTTGGTGCCAACCAGAACAGAGCAGCCTGTTCCACAGAACCGGCAAGCCGCCTTGTCCCAGCGGATGTCTGGCGTTCCTGCCTGGGCATTGGCTTGACCGGCTGCCAGCGGAATACCAGCAGCAGACGCCGTTGCTGCGGCGGCAGAGGCCTTGAGAAAAGTCCGACGGGATTCAGAATGTGTCATTGCGTGGGCCTCCGGCTGGGGGTTGGGCTTGGGGCATCGGGCTGCGGATGGGCGTCCGCGGGATCCTCGAAATGGTGATAGGTCAGTGTCAGTGAGATGACGCCCGGGATCTGGTGCAGATCCATGATGATCTCGGACGCAAGGCGTGATGGCGTGTCTTCGACGACGACAACAAATCGCCCATCTTCTGTTTCGGCGTGAATTTCGACACCCGGTGTGTCCTTCATCACCCGCGCTGCTGCGCTTGTGTGATCAGGTGCGACATGGGCAAGACAACCGCAGATGTTCATTGAGTAGCTTCCATTTGTGGTTGAGATTGGCGTTCAAGCGCAATGGCATCGGCGGGACATAAACTAGGGCAAATCCCGCATCCATTGCATGTATCAAAGTCAAGCACGGGCTCTGCGCGGCCAGCGGTCATCAGTTTGAAACGGATGGCGCCCTGATCGCAGTTGTCCTGGCAGATGCGGCAACTGACGCCGTTCATGGATAGGCAGGTGTCCGCCGTAAGCGCGGCGCGCCACGGCCAATCTGGCAAACAGTCAATCATTAACGCTTCGGTTGGACAAACCCGGGTGCAGTCGCCGCAGAAGGTGCAGGGATTGTCAGTTGGCTTGAACAGGGGGTATCCGTCTGTCCCGATGACGATCGCATCTTCGGGGCAAGTATCTGCGCAATCACCACATTTGCTGCATGTTTCAACAAAGCACAGCTCAACCGAGCCCGGAGGTCTGGCGATATTGCCGTCCTCTGGTCTAATCTTGGCGCTTAGAAACGCGCGTCGGCTGGTCAATTGTTGCATTGCATGCGACCTGGCTACACTCGATTCCTGTAATCGAGTGTATCGCATACCGTGATCTGTGGGGGTCTTTTTTGATTTAGGTCATTTTGCCCGATTATTATTAGTCATTTGGGAAACTTTAACTTTTGCACCTATGCGACCTTTGACGATCAGCGCCGAGGTCGAGCGGTTCGGATCAACAGAAGAAAGACAAAAACCGATCCCAGCGATGTCGTGACAATACCAACAGGCAGCTCTTGCGGGGCAAGCAACAGACGGCTCAGTATATCCGAACCTGTAAGCAACGCTGCCCCAACAATGGCGGCGGTAGGCACAAGCTGGCTGTGCAATGGCCCTGCGATACCGCGCGCGATGTGGGGAACCATCAAGCCGACAAAACCGATCACACCCGCAACGGACACAAACACAGCAGTCGCAAGAGCGGCCACGAAGAACATCCGGAACCGCAAGCCTTGAACGGGCACACCTAGGGTGGCGGCCGTCAAATCACCAGTCAGCAGCGCATCAAGCCAGCGGCTACGGTAAATTGCATAGGCGAGGATCAATGCTAAACCTGCGCAGACCAGAGGGAATGTCTCCCACCGGGCAAGACCCAAACCCCCAAGCATCCAAAAGATAACAGAATGAGCCGCACGGCTGTCGCCCGCGAAAATCAGATAATTGGTAATAGCTGAAAACAAAAACGAAACTGCAAGCCCCGCGAGGATCAGTTTTTCGGGCGCGCTTGTGCGCAGCCCATGAACCAAAGCCAGCACAATGCCTGACGCGACAAGCCCTCCGAAAAACGCGGCCAGTGGCAGGGTCCAAAAGCCCAGCACATCTCCGGTTACTGTAATGACAAAGACAGCTCCCGCCGCAGCTCCAGAGGACAGTCCGAACAGAAACGGGTCCGCCAGATCGTTGCGTGTGGTGGTTTGCAGGACAACGCCGACGATGCCCAATCCGGCACCGATCACGGCGGCAAACAGCGCGCGTGGTAAGCGCAGGTCAAACACGATGCGGTGGAGCGGAGACATCTCTCCGTCCATCATCCCCGTGCCCAACAAGACACCCGCCAGTGCGTCAGAGGCCGGAATGGATGTGGTTCCGTAGATAGTCGAGGTCAGCAAAAGGGCGGCCAGTACAGCCGCCCCCAGCAAGAGTGTCAGGCCAAGTCGGCCCATATCAGTTCAGACCCGGATGCATAGCCTTGGCCATTTTCGAGATTGCCTCGATATTTGCAGGTCCGGGTGTCAGTTCTTCGTAGCGCAGACCAATCCAGCGTTCGTTCTTGACTGCGTCCGTCTGAGACATCACAGGATGGTCCTGTAGGAACTTGAAGGTATCCGCCGCGCCATTTCCAGTTTGATAATCAAGTAAAACCAGGAATTCCGGGTTCGACGCGACGACAGCCTCCCACGAGGAACGTCCCCAACTGGTGTCCATATCATGGGTGACGTTCTCGCCGCCAGCGGCAGCAATCATTGCGTCGGGAATGGCAAACTTGCCAGCCGTAAACGGTGCATCGGCGGGGCCGTCCAGCAGGAAAACGCGGGGTTTCGGCAGGTAGGCTGTCTGCGTTTCAATCGCGGACAGTTCTTCTTTCCAGCCGGAAACCAGCTCTTCCGCCTTGTCTTCAACTTGCATTACTTTGCCCAAGCGAAGGACGTCGGTGAACAGTAAGTCCATGCTGGCTTCGGGGCGATCCTTATCCAGATGTACGCAGCTTTCCGTCAGGATCATCGTTTTGATGCCAAACGGCGCAAGAGTGTCCGGGGTCACGTCACCGCCCGGCTTCATGCCATAGTACCAGCCCGCAAAGAAAAGGTCGGGTTCGACAGCGACCAGATTTTCTACTGTCGGATACTTGGGTGCAAGTTCCGGGATGTCGCCGCGCAGGGTGTCAAACTCGGGGCTGGTTTTGTACCAGCCGGTGATGCCCGTCAGGCCCACGATCTTGTCCTGCAAACCCAGCGCAAAGGCCATGTCGGTCATGTTCATGTCGTGTACGACCAGCCGCTCGGGCTGAGTTTCAAACACCAGCGGCTCGCCGCAATTGTCGACGGTGATCTCGCGCGCTGTTGCGGCACTTGCAATGCCGCTGATCAGTGCAGCGCACCAGAGAGTTTTGTTCATTTTACTTTTCCTAGTTTGAGGTAGTGGTTCTTCGGATATCCAGTGCCGGGATCATGCGGCCTTCATGCTGAAAGCTAAGAAAATCGACACCAAACGTTTCACGGACCCTTTTGGGTGTCAGCACTTCGTGCACTGGGCCGAAACCGGTCAGGCGCGTGGATTTCATCAACGCGACATGGGTCGCGAATTCCGGGATCATGACCAGATCATGAACGATCATGACCACCGTAATGCCCAGCTCGGCGACCAGCGACAGCATGCGTCCCTTGGCATCCGGATCCAGATGGTTCGTCGGCTCATCCAAAAACAGCAACGACGGGTTCTGCGCCAGCGCCCTTGCAATATGAGCACGCTGGCGTTCCCCGCCGGATAACATGGCCATTCGCTTGTCGGCGAGGGCGAAGAGTCCGGTCAGTTTAAGGATTCGGTCCAATTCCAAGGCGTGCTCAGCGGCAGACCGATCAGCGCGGATGGGGATTTGCCCAAGGGCCACGTAGTCACGCAGAAACAAACGCCCGTCCGGCGATTCCTGCTGACTGACCACGGCGATCATTCGGGCGCGGTCCATTGCCGAAAGCTGCCGAAGGCTGCGCCCCTTTACCAAAACGTCCCCCAGCACAATCTCTTCACCGCCGCACAAAAGATTCAGCAGCGTTGTCTTACCCGCACCGTTTGGGCCGGCAATTGCCAGAGTGGCCCCTTCATTCAGTTCGAAATTGATGTTTTGCAGCAGTACGTCGCCGTTCAGGGCATAATACTCCAGCCCGCGCGCCTCAAGGAAAGCTCCGCAGGTCATGCGCTTGTCTCCACTTTTAGCCGCGGCAGGCGCGCCAGAGTCTTTTCAAGAAGGGCAGGCGGGCGCTGCGTTGCATTGGTCCACCCATCCGCGATGCGATGGTATTGATGTGCAAATTCGGCCAAAGCATCCACGTCCTCAGTCGATTGGATGTCACCGAAAAGGTACTGCGCTTTGTCGAATGCCTGAACCCCGACGGTTGTGGGACGACCGCAACCGGCCATGCAGGAAACGCTTTGGATGTCAAAACTGGATGGAAGCTTGCTTGCAAGCGCAGCGCGCAATGAATCCGCCCGGTCAGAACCCTCGCAGGTCTCGCAAATCAGAAGGAAATGATCAGGACTGATCGACATAGCCCACTCCGCCTGTTGCCAAGCGCGGGCAGAAGGTGCCAATCATGTCATCACGTCTTAGACGTGTCATAAAGCCTCCTTCCAGGACGCCCCGCCCCGGGTTGGTTGAACATCGGATGGTAGGTCTCCTGACTTGCGGGTCGTGGCTTGGCCATCCTTCCCGACCCATTTGGGGTCAGTGGGTATTTGGCGTCGCTCACCGCTTACAGTTGCGGGGGCAGTCACGGACTTGGCGCTTGTTGGCAACCTCACCGTATTCCCTTTTCATCCCGTGGCGAACCATAGGGAACCATCGCGGTGATGCTTGCCCGAGTTCCGAATTTGGGTCAAGCGATAATCCGCGCCGCCCCACGCACAGAGGTCATTTGTCATTTGCCAATGATCTGACTACGCTGCGTTGCAGAAATGTAGCAACAAAGGTGGATATGTTCTGGTTCCGGGGGGCCGCACATCCAATGTTTGAAACAACGAACACGCATTCAAAAACAAAGCCGGACGAGATGAAAATTCAAGAAAACAGAACCTATTCTCAACTGAAGGTAGGCGACAAGGCGCAGGTCACCCGATTGTGCACCGTGGACGACTTGTACGCGTTTGCCTCGGCTTCGGGTGACCACAACCCGCTAAATCTGGCGGCCTATGACGGAGATGGAGATGGACACCCCGAGGCTGTTGCGCCCGCCTTGTGGCCCGCGGGTTTGGTGGCTGCAGTCATTGGAAACATCTTACCGGGGGCCGGTACGCAAACACGTCGGGCGGACCTGAGTTTTCATGCTCCGGTTATGGCGGGCGAAGAACTGACCGCCTTTGTGGCTGTTACCGAAAAGCGTGAAGACGGCGACCTGACCTGTTCCGCCGAAGTGCGCCGGGTCGGGGATAACGCATTGATCCTGAGTGGTACCGTACAGGTCACGCCACCGTCGCGGCATTTGACCTTCGACTCGGTCGAGGTGCCGGGACTGATCGTTCAGCGTCACCGGCATTTCGACGCTTTGTTGGAAAGGGTACGTCCTTTGGACCCGATGCCCACAGCGATCGTCGCCCCGGAAGAGCCGAATTCGCTAGGCGGGGCATTACTCGCGTTGGAAAGCGGCATCATTACTCCGATTTTGGTTGGCGACCCGGACAAAATCACCGCCGCTGCTGCCCAGCTTGGGGCCGATTTGTCCGGAGTTGAAATCATTGAAGCGCGAGACCAGGAAGTGGCCGCCCAACGCGCGGTCGGGCTGGTCGTTGAAAGTAAGGCCCGGATGCTGATGAAGGGTCATTTGCACACGGATGTGTTGTTACGCGCCGTTCTGCGCAGGGAAAAAGGTCTGAGAACCGGGCGGCGGCTGTCGCATGTGTTCGTGATGGACGTGCCAGGCATGTCTCGACCCATCATGGTTACAGATGCGGCGGTGAATATCGCACCGGATCTCGAAACCAAGGCCGATATCGTTCAGAACGCCATCCATCTTGCGCATTCTATTGGCATCGAGATGCCTAAGGTTGGCGTCTTGTCAGCGGTTGAGACGATCAACCCGCATTTACCGTCGTCTGTCGATGCCGCGCTGTTGTCGAAAATGGCCGAGCGTGGGCAGATCACCGGCGGGCTGGTCGATGGCCCCTTGGCCATGGACAACGCGGTTGATCTGAACGCGGCGCGGACAAAAGGCATCACCTCACCGGTCGCGGGGGTCGCAGACATTCTGGTTGTTCCGAATATCGAAGCCGGCAACATGGTAGCCAAACAGCTGACATATATCTCTCATGCCGAGGCTGCCGGCGTCGTGATAGGTGCTGCGGCACCGATTATCCTGACATCTCGGGCAGATGATGATGCTTCGCGGCTGGCGTCTTGTGCTGTCGCGGCGCTGCATGCAATTGCGAATGAAGGCAAAATCCATGGCTGAACATGTTTTGGCACTGAATGCCGGGTCGTCCTCGTTGAAATTCGCGCTTTACGAACTGGTCGAGGACCGACGTCCCAGTATGCGCTGGCGCGGTCAGATCGAGCGGTTGGGGGATGCACCACGCTTGTTGGCCCAATCAGCAGGGGGGCGGTCTGTCGACCGTCAGTTGTCTGGAGCCAAAACACATGACGAGGCCATCAATGCGTTTCTTGAACTTACCCGCGAATACCTGCCGGACATTCACGTCCGGGCCGTGGGCCACCGCGTCGTTCACGGCGGACCAGTCTATTCGGAACCTGTCGTGGTGGACGAGCACGTCTTTGATACGCTAAGCGGTTTCATTCCCTTCGCGCCTTTGCACCAACCCTACAGCCTTACGGGTATCAAGGCGGCCGCCGCGGCTTTTCCTGGCACAACTCAGGTAGCGTGTTTCGACACCGCGTTTCACCGGACGCATCCTTGGGTGAATGATACCTTCGCATTGCCTCAAAGATTCTACGAAAAGGGCGTTCGCAGATACGGGTTTCACGGGCTGAGCTATGACTACGTCTCACAAAAACTGAAAGAAATTGCGCCGGGTTTGTACGACGGCCGCGTCGTCATTGCGCATCTGGGAAATGGCGCGTCGATGTGTGCGGTGTCGGGCGGTCGGGCCGTGGCCTCGACCATGGGATTTTCGGCGCTCGACGGTCTGCCCATGGGCACCCGCAGCGGGCAATTGGACCCGGGGGTCGTGCTTTACATGATGCAGCAAGAAGGGATGGAGGCAGACGAAATCGCCGAGCTTCTCTATCGAAAGTCTGGCTTGCTTGGTCTGTCCGGCATGTCCTCGGACATGCGCACCCTGTTGGCTGCTGACACTCCGGATGCGCGCAAAGCGATTGAGTACTACGTCTTCCGCATCCGTCGGGAACTGGGTGCCTTATCTGCTGCGCTGGAAGGCATCGACGCTTTGGTTTTTACTGGAGGTATCGGTGAAAATGCCGCCCGTATCCGACAGATGGTCTGCGAAGGGATGCGCTGGATCGGCATTGATATGGATCCGAACCGAAATGCCGACAACGCTACGGTTCTGTCCACTGATTTCAGCCGGGTGCGTATTCTGGCCATTCCCACAAACGAAGAGATGGTGATCGCCCGTGCAGCCGCCAGAATGGCATAATCGCTCCTAATCTGGTTTGTTTTTTCCACGCCGCGCGTATCTGAGTAAGACGCCAAGAACCGTGCTGATAATGTCAGGCGACAGCATCCCGATCGGATCGCGTTTGAGACCGACAATCATGTTGCGCGCTTCGGCGAAGTTGTCCCGGACTTCGTCTTCGATGTCGTGCAGCGCCATATCCCGTAACTCAACGGCCGCTGAGGTATCAGTTTCGGCCGTCATGGAATTTGCGACCAGTGCGAGGATCACGGCCAGAACAAGGTTCACCCCGGCCACTATGATTGCCGCCAGAGACTTTGACATGGTCTCGGACAGCCAAAAGAACCCGGCGACGTTCAGCATGATTACTGCAAGCCCAACGGCTAACCCGGCAGCAGCGTAAAAGCCTGTGCGTTTTGCCGCGACTGACAGTTGCCTTTGAGCAATAAGTCGCTCGGCGCGCAGGATGATCGAAATGTTGCGTGAAATGCGGTTCATGTTCGGGCTCCTACCGGGAACGGCCTAGAAGATAGCCAATCGTGAAAATCCCAAGGGCGAATAGGATCGGCCTTTTATGGGGAAATTCTTCAAGCTCTGTCATGACTTCTTCTAGTTGCGTTGACCACTCATCCAAGCTTTCGACAATTCCGTCCGTCATTGATTTGTCGGGATCAGCTTGTTTGCCGCTGCTCGAATCTGAAACGCCTTCTCGTGCGTTGGATTGTTCGGCCAGCTGACGCCGCAACTCTGCGACTTCGGCTTCTAGCTGTGCTTTGGTTACCATCACTCGGGTCCTTCGATGGTCGCGCAACAATCAGGCTCGCGACTTTTTCCTTTGTCGAGGGCCATGTTAATTCGATTTTTTGAATTCGGGAAAGGGTGTTATCCCGATGCAGCGATCAGCACCCGGCCCGGATGTGATCCAGCCGGCGCACGCGCTATCCGTTTATCAATAGTCTGATACCAGCAAGAAATCGGGCTTTGTGTTTTCTTCAATCGTTGCAAAGCGCGGAATGGGATCCTCGAATACATTATCGGTCCGGTCATCGTTGACAGTTGACACCTCGCCAATCAGGCAGTCGCCCTGTTCCGCCCAAAATGCGTGCCAGATACCCGGCATCAGGGTCACGCTCTGCCCGGGTTTCAGCCGCAGCAACTCACCAGGTACGATGGTGACAGGGCAGTTGTCGCTGGGAACAACCACCGGGTTATCCCGGTCTATACCGCCGTCCGGGTCCGAGGCATAAATCTCCATGACCAGATCGCCGCCGCCCCGGTTGATGATGTCTTCGGCCTTAATGATATGGCGATGCATCGGGGAGAGTTGCTTGTCCCGAGAAACCAAAAGCTTCTCTGCATATAGCATTCCGCGACCTTTGTTCAGATCCTGCACATCGCCATTACGCAGGGTAAATAGGAACAGGCCGAGCTCATCAAACCGGCCTTGACCATAGTCGGTAATGTCCCACCCGAGGCCGCGGTCACGGATGCCTTGTGCCTGTGCGCTGCGCATTTGTTCCGGCGACCAGTTGGCAAAAGGCGGCAGGACGGCCCCGAACGAGCGAATGAAGGCCTCGGCTTCGGTTTTGATGTCGTTGATATCTGATCTTTTCATCTCGGTCCCTCAGGGGGTCAAAGTTCATGCGCCCAGGGCGGGTTTGCGCCTGCGCGGGAAACGGTGATGGCGGCGACGTCTGCACCTTTGGCTAACGCCGCGCGCAAGTCGTCCTGGCCCAACGTCCGCAGATTGGACTTGGTCAATCGACCTGTTCGGTCCAATTCAGCAAGGACTCCGGCGTTGAACGTGTCACCGGCACCCACCGTATCGACCACCTCGACCGCTTTGACTGGCACCGAGGTTTCGGACCCGTCCGCCAGATATCCCGAGGCCCCATCACTGCCGCGCGTTACGATAACCACGGAAGGACCTGTTTGCAGCAGCAAAGGTACTTTCTCCGCCAGTGTTTCAGGTCCCGGAACGATCCAGTCCAGATCCTCATCCGAGACTTTGACGATGTCAGATTGTGCAATCATACGGTTTAGCCGGGTGCGATACCGCGTTTGATCCTTGATAAATCCCGGCCGGATATTTGGATCCAGCATGACCGCTCGGTCCGCTCCGTGACGCTCAAGCAGGGCTGCATAAGCATCAGCGCAGGGTTCGCACGCCAGGCTAATCCCGCCAAAATACAGCGCCGATGCAGCAGGCAATTGTTTTGGCATATCCTCAGGGGTCAACATGCGCCCGGCCGAGTTTTCGTCGACAAAGTTGTAGCTGGCATGGCCATCTTCCAGCTGGACAAACGCCAATGTCGTTGGGCGATCCGATCGGATCACATGGCTGGCGTCTACATGGCTGGTTTGCAGCGCGTCCGCCAGTTGCTGTCCGAACATATCCGACGATAGCCCGGTCAAAAGACCCGCTGGCGCGCCTAGCCGACCCAGCGCTACGGCTGTGTTGAACACTGCGCCGCCGGAGTGGGGCACGAATCCGCGCGACCCAGAAACGGTTGGCTCGGCGATCATGTCTATCAGGGCTTCACCGCAGCACAGAATCATGCCGTGGTCCTTTCTGTAACAGGGTCAGGCGGCCAGTTTACCGCGCGAGCGCACTTTTACAGAAATTGTTAGCGCCAACAATGCCAAATTCATCCTGCTCGGACACATACAGGTTCATTGAACGCCGCAAGTCACTGAACCGCCCACCGGCGTTAAAGGCATCCCGGAACGCATCCTTGAACAGCCACCGGTTTTTCTCGGCGACGCCACCCACAAGGAAAACACCCCCTGTCGGCATGTAGGCGACGGCCAGATCGCCCATAATGGCCCCAAGGTGAGTTTTGAACATATGCGCAGTTTTGACCGCAATCGGGTCGGAGTCCGCCAGCGCGTCCTGCAGTATATCCTTGGCGCTGCGCCTTGGAGCATCGGTCTGTCCAGCGGCCATGCTGGCGGCTTGGTACAGAATGGGAAGGCCGGTTCCGCTGAGGAACATTTCCGCTTCGAGCACTAGGCTGTCATCAAAGAAGCATTCGGGCGCGATATGGCGTGCCGCTTTGAAGACTTCGACCTCATCCTCGTGGCGTGGGGACAGGCCGACATGGCCACCTTCACCCGACGCGGTATGGTATCGCCCTTGGGAATACAGCAATGCGCCGACGCCAAGGCCTGTGCCGGGGCCTACAACCAGCCGGGTTCCGACCGGCGGTGTCTCAGCCCCTTGCAGGACCTCGACATGGTCACCGGTGATTTCGGCGACCGACCAGGCGGCCGCGGTGAAGTCATTGATAACAAATGTGTGTTGCGCTCCTGTTGCCTTGCCGATGTCGCTTTCGGACAAATCAAGATGTGCATTTGTCAGGCGGATTGTCCCGTCTTTGACCGGACCTGCTCCGGCCGCGACGACGGCGCGTGGGTCGGTGCCAATCTCGTCACGCAGGCTGTGGAACGCATCTAGAAGCTCTTGCAACGACCCGGTTGGGTATTTGCGAAGGTCCGTCAGTTGTCCGTTCGAGATGACACCCAGTCGCGTGTTTGTGCCGCCTATGTCTGCAACAAGGTTCCAGTGCTCGTGCATGGTTCCGGCAGGCTGCGCCATTGGTAGGGAAACAGACCCACCGGACAAGGCCGATTTCAGCGCGTTGTACGAGGCTTTTGGGGTCCGTTCGAGCGTATCGAAATCTACATCAACCAACCCGAACCGCTTTTCATAGCCAAAGGACCACTCGTAGTTATCCAACAGGGACCAGATGAAATAGCCCCTGACTGGAACGCCGTCGTCCAGCGCGTTTTGAACGGCACCAAGGTGTTTGTTGAGGTAATCAATGCGGTCGTCATCTTGCTTGCGTTCCGGGCTCGCCATGCCGTTTTCGGTGACATAAATCGGCAAGTCGCCGGTATAATCGCGCACCGTACGGGTCAGAAAGCGCGTCAGGGCATCGGGTTCAATCTCCCACCCCATCTGTGTTTTGGGAAGCGGGCCGGGTACTTCTTCCAGGCTTGGCCATGCGGTATCGGCAGGCGCGATCAGTTTGCGGGTATAGTAGTTCAGACCGCACCAATCGACGGGTGCACCAATGGTGTCAAAGTCGTCTCGCCAGCCGGATGGAAGATGAGGTTCCAACCCGTCCAGAACATTTTGCGGATAGGCTTTTTTGAACACACCACCTAGGAAAAACCGGTTGTAAATCCCGTCATAAAGATCGGCCGCCTTGCGCGCAGCGGGGCTGTCATCAGCGGGCTCGGCCCATTCCAGATTGAACACAGCGCCAAGGTTGGACATGCCGAGGCCACGCATCGCCTCAATGGCGCGGCCATGAGCCAGCAGAACATGATGCATGGCCCGTGCCGTCGCGCGAATGTCGCGCATTCCGGGTGCATGGTGGCCTTCAAAATGGCTCAGCCAGCTGACACACCACGGCTCATTGATTGGGGCGACGCTGTACATACGGTCGCCGATGCGGCCCATGATGACCTCGGTGAAATCGGCAAACCAGCTTGCGATATCCCGGTTGCGCCAGCCGCCCAGATCAGCAAGCGGAGAAGGCAATTCCCAATGATAGAGGGTCGCACAGGGCCGAATGCCGCGTTCCAACAAGGCGTCGGCAAGCCGGTCGTAATAATCCAGACCTGCCTGATTTACCGGGCCACGCCCTTCAGGCAAAACGCGCGCCCAGCTTGTCGAGAACCGGTAGCAATCAAAACCCGCGTCCCGCACAAGATCGAAATCCTGTGGAAAACGGTTCAGGTGGTCACAGGCCAGATCTCCATTCTCGTTTCGCACCACGTTTCCGGGTGAAGCGGCAAAGCTATCCCAATGGGTTTTCCCCGCGCCACCCTGTGCGTGGCCTTCGATTTGATAGGCAGAGGTTGCGACACCAAAGAGAAAGTCTTTGGGGAAGTCCGAACGAGTGTATTTCATTTTTCAGAACCTGTTGGGAGCGGGGCCGGTCGAGCCGCCAACTACCAGTTCGGCCTCCAGCAATCTAGTTTTTACCGGGTCTTCCGGAGATTTGATGCGTTCGATCAGCATTTCAGCGGCTATTTCTCCGGCTCGACGCACGGATGACCGTGTGGCCGTGAAAATTGGCACATCCTGACCGTTTTTCAGATAAGAAAGATCGTCGTCATGGGCGATGACTGATACGTCCTTGCCCATCTTCAACCCCGCCTCGTTGAGAGCACGGCGCACACCGATCGCGGAAATCATGGATGCGGTCAGGATGGCCGTAGGTGGGTCATCCAGGCGAAGCATATCGCGGGATTCATGGTGGCCATAAACCTCGGTCATCTCGGCGCTGCGCATCAATTCCGGGTCGGGGGACAGACCTGCCTCATGCAGGGCCTCAAGATATCCTTCGCGGCGACGTTGAGCGAAATCCATATCCTCAAGCCCGTTGATCAGGGCAATGCGACGATGCCCAAGGTCGATCAGAAACCGGGTGGCGCGCAGGAACGAACTTTTGTTGTTCACGTCGATCCAGTCATAGGGCACGTCTACCCCGGTCGATCTGCCATGAACGATAAAGGGCACGCCCATTCTGGTCAGGACCTCGATCCGATGCTCGTTGACTTTGGGGCCTTGCAAAACAATACCATCGACCGCGCCACGCTGGAAAAGACTGCGATAGGCTTCCTCGATCGAGGTGTCATCTGCATTGGTGAACATCATGTCATATCCATGATCCGAATACTTGCGTGCAGCACCGGCGACAAAATCACCAAAAATCGGGTTTACCATTTCATGCTGGGATGAGGAGGGAATCACGTGCCCAATCACCATCGAGCGGCCTGTTGCCAATCCCTTGGCCCGGCTGTTCGGCCGGTAGCCATGCTTGGCAGCGGCGGCTTGGACGCGCAGGCGCGTATCCTCGTTCACCTCGGGGTAGCCATTCAGCGCGCGACTGACAGTGGTTTGAGATAAACCAAGGATTTCTGAGAGCTGCTTTAGATTCATCTTCGCCTCAAAGCGCCTTCAAATTTGATCATTTGCGGATTTGCAGGCGCTTCCCGCCCGACTGCCACATCTTTCTGACACAGCCCTGAATATTAATAATATGGGCATCAGTAAACAGATTATTGACAAAAATTGAATGTTAGCGGATAAAGTGCGTCATCCAAAGCGCTTTGAAAATGAGTCTCAAAGGCGCGAGCAAAGTTGGGAGGAAACTTCATGAAACACTCGCTTTATGCGGGCGCGGCCACGTTCGCCCTGATGGCGGGCGCAGCGTATGCCGACAAGGTCACCGTGTTCGGCCCGTGGCTGGGGCCTGATCAGGAAAATGTCGAAAAGGTTTTGGACGGCTTTGCCGCAGCGACCGGGCATGAGTACAGCTATGTCGGCTCGGACAGCTTTGAGCAGCAGATCAGAATTGATGCCGAAGCCGGATCGGCGCCCAACGTAGCAGTGTTTCCCCAACCCGGTCTGGCATCAGATATGGCCAAGGCGGGATTCCTGACGCCCCTGAGTGAAGGAACTGCGGATTGGATTCGCGACAACTATGCGGCCGGCCAGTCGTGGGTGGATCTGGGAACCTATCAGGGCCCGGACGGGCAGGACCATCTGTATGGGTTTTTCTACAAGGTCGACGTGAAATCGCTGGTTTGGTTTGTGCCGGAGAACTTCGAAGACGCCGGCTATGAAATCCCGACCACAATGGAAGAGCTGAAGGCGCTGACCGATCAGATCGTTGCAGATGGCGAAACGCCATGGTGCATCGGGCTGGGGTCTGGCGGAGCGACCGGTTGGCCAGCGACTGACTGGGTTGAAGACATGATGCTGCGCACGTTGCCGCCCGAAGATTATGACGCCTGGGTCGCCAACGAATTGAAATTTAACGATCCTAAGGTTGTCGCCGCGATTGAAGAATTCGGAGCTTTTGCGCGCAACGATGATTACGTGGCCGGTGGAGCAGGTGCGGTTGCAACGACTGACTTCCGTGACAGCCCGAAGGGTATGTTCAGCTCACCTCCGCAGTGCTACATGCACCGTCAGGCTTCATTCATTCCCGCTTTCTTCCCTGAAGGCACGGTTGTGGGCGAAGATGCCGATTTCTTCTACTTCCCGGCCTATGAAGGCAAGGATCTTGGCAGCCCGGTCCTTGGGGCCGGCACAGTTTGGGCGATCACCAATGACAGCCCGGGCGCGCATGCGCTGATGAAATACCTGGAAACACCCGAGGCGCACGAAGCCTGGATGGCTCTGACCGGGTTCCTGACGCCGCACAAAGGCGTCGATACTTCGGTCTTCTCAGACCCTACGCTGAAGAAGATGAATGACATTCTTCTGGGGGCCACCACCTTCCGGTTTGACGGTTCCGACCTGATGCCGGGCGGCGTGGGTGCAGGCACCTTCTGGACTGGAATGGTCGACTATACGGGCGGAACACCTGCCCAGGACGTCGCCGACGAAATCCAGTCCTCGTGGGACGCGCTGGACTAAAGCGTCTGAGATTGGGCAACCCGCTCTGCCGGGTTGCCCGAACCTATCGTCGCAAGGGAGAGCGGCATGCACCCGGCATTTCAAGGCCTGCTGACCATCGCCATCGGCGTGTCAGGTTGCGTGGGCTATTTCTATCTATCCAATCAGTTTCTGGACAGAGTTCTTTTCCCGCCTCGGGGGCCGAATGCTGGCCGCAATATCAACCGCGCGAACATGATCCGGCCTTGGTTGTTTCTATTCCCAGCGCTGGCTGCTTTGGGCTTGTATCTGGCCTATCCGGTTGTCGAAACCCTGCGCCTGTCACTGACTGATCGTGTCCCGGGCGGCGGCTACAAATGGGTTGGGCTGGACAACTATATCCAGATGGCCAAGGAGCCCAAGTTTTGGGAAGCGATGCGCAACAACATGTTCTGGTTGATCATTGTGCCTGCAATGTCGACGGCCTTTGGCCTGTTGGTGGCACAGCTGACTGACCGCATTCGTTGGGGCAATCTGGCCAAGTCGCTGATCTTTATGCCTATGGCGATCTCGTTAGTTGGGGCATCGGTTATCTGGAAGCTGGTCTATGACACACGTCCGGCCGAACAAGATCAGATCGGAATGCTGAATGCGCTGTATATTTTCTTTGGCGGGACCGAACCGCAGACATGGCTTACGATACCGTTCTGGAACAGCTTTTTGCTGATGGTTGTCCTGATCTGGATTCAGACTGGTTTTGCTATGGTCATCCTGTCGGCCGCCTTGCGTGGTATCCCCGAAGAAACGATTGAAGCCGCAATTTTGGATGGCGCCAATCCGTTCCAGATCTTTTTTCGGATCAAAGTGCCGCAGATCAAAACTACTATCCTTGTCGTCTGGACCACGATCACCATTACTGTCCTCAAGGTCTTTGACATCGTCTTCGCCATGACCAACGGCCAATGGGAGACGCAGGTTCTTGCCAACTACATGTACGACAAGCTGTTCCGAGCGAATGACTGGGGCGTCGGGTCCGCTTCGGCCATGGTTATTATGCTCCTGGTGGCTCCGATTCTCGTCTGGAATGTGCGCAACGCACGGAAAGAGATGGAGTAGGGCAATGAGCGATATTGCAGGAACCAAACCCGCCCTTCGCTGGGTCGTCCATGCCTCGGTTCTCTTTCTGGTGGTGCTGTGGGTGGTACCCACGCTTGGCTTGCTGATTTCATCTTTCCGCACGGCGGACCAGATCGCAACCAGTGGTTGGTGGCGGTCGCTGTTCCCGTCCGAACAAAACCTGACCCTTCGCAGCGCGGCCCCGGATACCCAGGTACTCGAAAACGGGCTGTACGTGATCGAAGGCAATCTGTTTGACGAAGGGACGAAGGTGACAATCTCAAAATGGGGGATCAGCTCTCGCGCGATTGATGCCTTTGCCCCCGGCGAAACAGCTGAGCTGCGAAAGGGCGGCACAATCACCGTAGATGCCGCAGGGAATTACCGCATGGAGAACCCGGACGAGTTCACCGGCAGCCGCGGATCGCGTGTTTTTGTAACTGCAGAATTGCCGCCTGAGTTTACCTTAGACAATTATCACAAGGTTCTTCTGGCAGAAGACAGCACCGACAGTATGGGACGCGCATTTTTCAACACGTTGACCGTGACGATACCGGCAACGATCATTCCGATTCTCGTGGCGGCTTTTGCAGCCTACGCACTGGCCTGGATGGATTTCCCCGGGCGCGCGTTGCTTATTGCGGCTGTCGTTGGCCTGCTTGTTGTCCCGCTGCAACTGGCCCTGATCCCGTTGCTGAAATTCCACCTGAATATTGGGATTGGCAAAGGGTATTTGGGGGTTTGGATGGCGCATACCGGGTTCGGGTTGCCGCTGGCGATTTATCTTTTGCGTAACTACATGGCCGGTCTGCCCCGCGATCTGATCGAAAACGCGCGGGTCGATGGCGCGACCGAGTTTCAGATCTTTACCAAGTTGATCTTGCCGCTCAGCTTTCCAGCGCTGGCGTCTTTCGCGATCTTCCAGTTTCTCTGGACGTGGAATGACTTGCTGGTCGCCAAAGTGTTCCTGATAGACGCGTCCGGACAGACCACCGTCATGACCAACCGCATCGTCGAGCTTTTGGGCACGCGCGGTGGGAATTGGGAAATCCTTGCCACAGCGGCCTTTGTTTCGATCATCGTCCCGCTGATTGTTTTCTTCGCAATGCAAAAATATCTGGTCCGCGGTCTGTTGGCCGGGTCCGTTAAGTAGAGGCGTCTGATGAACGTGCAGAACACCGTGAAACTCGAAACAACAACCAAAGCAGCCGCCGAATGGTGGCGGGGCGGGGTGATCTACCAGATCTATCCACGCAGTTTTCAGGACAGCAACGGCGATGGAATTGGAGATCTCAAGGGTATCACCCAAAGGCTTGGTTACATCGCTTCGCTTGGCGTCGACGCAATCTGGATCTCACCCTTCTTCAAATCACCGATGAAGGACTTCGGTTACGATGTCAGCGACTATCGTGATGTTGATCCGATGTTCGGAACCATGGAGGACTTTAAGGAACTCTTGGATCAGGCGCATTCAGTGGGGCTGAAGGTGATGATTGACCTCGTGCTGTCGCACACGTCGGATCAGCACTCATGGTTCAAGGAAAGCCGGTCCAGTCGCGAAAATACCAAGTCCGACTGGTACGTTTGGGCTGATCCCAAACCCGATGGAACGCCACCAAACAACTGGCTGTCGATTTTTGGGGGGTCTGCATGGCAGTGGGATTCCCGACGCCTTCAGTACTATCTGCACAATTTCCTGACGTCGCAGCCGGATCTGAACTTCCATTGCTCGGACGTGCAGGATGCATTGCTGGATGTGGCGCGGTTCTGGCTGGACTTGGGCGTGGATGGTTTCCGTCTGGACACGATCAACTTCTATTTCCACGACAAACAACTGCGCGACAACCCTGGCCTGCCGATGGATCAGCGCAATGCCTCGATCGCGCCCATGGTGAACCCCTATAACCATCAGGATCACCTTCATTCCAAAAGCCAGCCGGAAAACATCGCCTTCCTCGAGCGGTTGCGCGCACTAACGGACGAATACGAAGGCCGTGCTTGTTTGGGCGAGGTTGGCGACGCGCAGCGCGGTCTTGAGATCATGGGTGAGTATACCAGTGGCGATAAGCGCATGCATATGTGTTATGCTTTTGAGTTTCTCGAAAAACGCGCTTTGACCGCCGCATACGCCAAACAGGTGTTTGATCAGTTGGAAGAAAAGGCTGGCGATGCATGGCCTTGCTGGGCGTTCTCAAACCATGATGTTCAGCGTCACGCGTCGCGGTGGGGGCTGGACGACGCAGCCATCCGTCAACATGCAGTGCTGATGATGTGCCTGCGTGGGTCAGCATGCTTGTACCAAGGCGAAGAACTTGGCCTGCCCGAGGCGGATGTTCCATTTGAACATCTGCAGGACCCTTACGGCATAGAATTCTGGCCGGAGTTCAAGGGCCGTGATGGTTGCCGCACTCCGATGGTTTGGGCTGCGCAGGACGAACAGTCCGGGTTCAGTACTGGAGCCCCCTGGTTGCCCGTCAGCCAAACGCAGGCCGAGCGTGCGGTTGACCGGTTAGAGCAAGAGCCAAATTCGACGTTGCACCATTATCGCCGTGCCATCGCGTTGCGCCACGCGCATCCCGCATTGATGTCTGGCCAGCAGCGCGAGATGGCGCAGTCTGGACCGATCCTGACCTTCTTGCGTGAGGACAATGCCCAACAGATATTCTGCGCGTTCAATTTGGGATCTGACAGCGCGGAAATCACACTGCCCGACGGTAACTGGCAGGCAATCGGGCAAGAGTTGGGCGGCGTCGGAGGGGCGGGGACCATCACCCTCGGTGCGGCCCAATTCTGTTTGATGGCTCGGGTACAGGGGTAAGTTATGTCTGAACTCAATCTCACGGATGTTGCCAAAACGTATGGCAATGTCGATGTCTTAAAGAACATTAACCTCGACATCGAACGCGGTGAATTGATTGTATTTGTCGGGCCTTCGGGTTGCGGTAAATCCACGTTGCTGCGTATGATTGCGGGGCTAGAAAAGATCACTGGCGGAACGCTTGAGATCGAAGGCCAGGTGATGAACGACGTGCCGCCAGCGCAGCGGGGCATTGCGATGGTTTTCCAAAGCTATGCCCTGTATCCGCACATGACGGTACGCGAAAATATGGCTTTCGCATTGAAGATCGCCAAAATGCCATCGGACGAGGTCGACGCAGCGGTAGACCGCGCCGCTCGCATCCTACAGTTGGAACCGTTTCTGGACCGCCTTCCCAAGGCCCTTTCTGGTGGCCAGCGGCAACGGGTTGCAATCGGTCGGGCGATCGTGCGCGATCCAAAGGTCTATCTGTTCGATGAACCGCTTTCCAATCTTGACGCAGCGCTGCGCGTTGCGACCCGCATAGAAATCGCGCGTCTGAAAGAGGCAATGCCCGACAGCACGATGGTCTATGTCACCCACGATCAGGTCGAGGCGATGACATTGGCCAGCCGGATTGTCGTCCTGGCCAACAAGGGGATCGCGCAGGTCGGCACTCCGCTTGAGTTGTATGAAACGCCCGACAATGAGTTTGTCGCGCAATTTATTGGCTCACCTGCGATGAACCTGTTGCCGGGGGTCATCACGCAGACTGGTGAGCGCACCGTCGTAAAACTGGATGGCGGTGGGACCGCGGTGACCAGCATCCCAACCGATGCAGCTGACGAGGGTAAACAGGTAAATATCGGAGTGCGTCCCGAAGACTTTCACCCCGTTGAAAGCAATCCGATTATGGAAGGAATTGTGGACTTTACCGAAGCACTTGGCGAGGTCACGCTGTTGTATTTTGCCGCCAAAGACGGGGAGGACCCCACAATCGCAAAACTGCCGGGGGTCCAAAAAAACATGCGGGGCCAAACCGTTGCCATTTCGGCAGATCCGGGCAAAGTTCATCTGTTTCACCAGGGCCTGTCTATGAGGAAATGACCGCGAGCCGCGCCTGATGATCGAAAGGTGCGGCACAGTACGCGAATGCCGCTTACTGTACAGTGTGGAACGTTGTCTGTGCCCCGCAGTAGTAAGTCCCGAGTTCTGCGTGCGTTGCCAAATGCATGCAGTTTACGACTGTTTTTGGTGTGAATTCTTTCGGTCGGGCATGGCAAATACTTCTTTTCCCCTTTTGAATTGCGGCGCAAAGCCTAGTCCCGAGCTTGACGGGCAGCCGTGTCAATTTCTTACGAAACATTGCCAAAATAAGCTGCTCCGGTCTCAAAATGTGACTGCGATCCCAGGGGGTAACTAGCCATATTTGCTAGATTAAATCGCAATCTGGACATACGAAATTGCCAATCCGTCACTTTTGGCCTGACAATGCCCCCGCAAAGTTCTAGCGTGGCAATCATAATAACAAAACAACACAGTCCAATAACGGGAGAACCATAATATGGCTGAACGGAAAACCCATTCCAGACGCTCGATTCTGAAAGGCGCGGGTGCGGCTGCCCTTGCTGCGCCGCTTTACAGCAAAAGCGCTCTGGCATCTTCGGGTGAAATCAACATTCTGATGTGGTCGGACTATCTGCCGCCCGCATTCCTGCAAGAGTTTGAAACTCTGACCGGAATCAAGGTGAACTATACCGGTATCGGGTCGAACGAAGAAATCATCAACAAGATGAAGGCCACCAAGGGCCAAGGCTTTGACATCGTATCGCCGACGAACAACCGCTCGCTGCAGTGGGGGCCGCTGGAACTGTTGCAGCCCTTCGACATGAACAAGGTTCCGATTGATCTGGTGAACCCTGCGATGGCACAGATCGGCACCGACGCCTGGAACTTTGCTGACGGCGGCGTACACTGGCTGCCGCATATCTGGGGTACAGAAGGTATTGCCTACCGCACCGACCTGTGGCTACCCGACGGAGACGCCCCGTCCTATGGGGACGTCTGGTCCGAAGCAAACGCAGGCAAGACCATGGGTCGCGCGCATTCGATGATGCTGGGCGCGGGTCTGTATATGGAAGCCTCCGGAGAGATGGAGCCTGGCTCTGTCTGGGCTGCGTACGGCGACGAAGACACCATGCGCAAGGTCTGGGGTCAGATCACTGACTGGTGCGTCGAGCGGAAGAACCGGATCAAGCTGATCTGGAACGATGCTGACACCCAGAAAAACGGCCTGTTGAACGAAGGCGTTATTGTCGGCCAGACCTGGGATGGTCCGCCGCTGGCGCTGAAATCAGCGGGTGAGCCGGTGCACTATCAGGCTCCGGTCGAAGGTGCGATGGCATGGGTCGACGGTATGTCGATGCCGACTGGTGCGCAGAACATCGATCAGGTTTATGCCTTCATCGATTTCGCCTATCAGGCCAAGCCTGCAGGTGTCGCCATCGACAGCCACGGGTACAACTCGCCAGTACTGGGTGCCGACCAATATGCGGGCGACACCTACAAGAAGAACTTCGCTGAGGCCTATCCGGGCGACTCGCTGGCAAACCTGAACCCATGGCCTGCTGAGGCTCCGTGGTATGCCGAAACTCGGACCGAGTTCGTCAACAAGTTCAAAAGCGCCTGATTGCTTTGACAAGGTGCCCTCCGCCACTGTGCGGAGGGCTATCAACCCGCATGCCACAAAGGCGTGACGGACGCTATTTCGGTGCGGTCATGGACTGTACCTGACGGAGATACCAAAAATGAGTGCAGGGGTCGGTGTAGATCTTGAGAACCTGTGGATCCGTTTCGGTGATTTTGTTGCCGTGAGGGATGCAAACGTGAACATCAACGGGGGCGATTTCTTTTCGTTTCTCGGTCCCTCGGGGTGCGGCAAAACAACGATCCTGCGGGCAGTTTCGGGCTTTCTTGAACCAAGCGAAGGCAAAGTTCTGATCGGCGGCAAGGATATGCGGGGCATTGGTCCGAACAAACGCCCGACCGCCCTGATTTTTCAGAACCTCGCGTTGTTCCCGCTGATGAAAGTGTGGGAAAATATCACCTTCTCATTGGAGATCAGCGGCGCAAGCGCAAAAGAACGCCGAAAGCGTGCCGATGAGCTGCTGGACATGATCGCGCTGCCCGATCAAGGTGACAAGCTGCCAAGCGAGTTGTCCGGTGGTCAGCGCCAACGGGTTGCCATCGCCCGCGCGCTTTGTGCGGAACCGGACGTGCTGCTGCTGGATGAACCGTTGTCCGCGCTGGACCTCAAACTGCGCCAGCATATGCGCACCGAGCTGCGAGAGATTCAAAAGCGCGTCGGCATCACTTTCATCTATATCACCCACGACCAGGGCGAAGCCCTGACCATGTCAGACAATATCGCTGTCATGCGGGCTGGCGTGATCGATCAAATCGCCGATGGCAAGACTATCTATAATGATCCCAACACTGCATTCGCGGCCTCTTTCGTAGGTGAAAACAACGTATTTCGCGGCAAAATTAAACAGGTTATGGGGAACGAAGCGCTGATTTCAACGAACCGGTCTGGTGAACTGGTTGCACGCATCTCGACCGCCAACCAAGGAAAGCTGACAGTGGGTGATGACGCCATGATGTTCATACGCCCCGAAGCTTTTGCGATCGCCGCCGATGGTGCGGCAGGCGATCACTTTGTTACCGCGCGGGTGAACCACGAAGAATTCGAAGGTAACGTCTTCAACATCTTCACCGAAGGTGACGGCGGTAAAGAGATCAAGGTGTCCTTGCCAAATCTCGGCCAATCCTTCGATGACCACACAGGCCAAAACATCACGTTGGAATATGAGACCCGCAATGCGGTTCTGGTTCCGGCGGGTGATTTGGCCGCAGAATAAGGGGGCCTTCTATGCCAGGCTTCCTGAAAGAATTCTTCAACCGAAACGGCATCGGCATGGGCGCCGCAATATTGGGTCTTGTCCTGTTCTGGACTATTGGCCTGATCATTCTGCCCCAGCTGTCGATGCTGGATTTCTCCTTCCGTCCGAACCTGCCACCGCCCGAGATTGGCGGGCCCAAGGACGTCTATACGCTGGAGAACTACAAATACCTGATCTATGGCCCCGAAGGCGGCAGTCAGTCCTATAATGCAGTCGACCTGAGGGTCTTTTTCCGCACGCTGCTGGCCGCAGTCTGTGTGACGATCTTCAACCTGATCCTCTGCTATCCGATTGCCTATTATCTGGGTCAGTCCAAAGGCAACCACATTCGCATCTTCGCGATCATGCTGATCATCCCATATTGGATCAACGAGATTTTGCGCGCCTTTGCCCTGCGGATTATCTTTGGTGAGACCGGTGTTTTGAATACCCTGTTCGTGGGGCTGGGCATCTGGGATACGCCGTTTGACTTTATTCGCAATGACATCGCGCTCTATGCCGGTCTGGGTTATGCCTACATCCTGCTGATGATCTTCCCGATGTACAATGTGATCGAAAGTCTGGACAAAAACCAGATCGAGGCCGCGCGTGATCTTGGTGCGCCATGGTGGCGAATTCACTGGCGTGTGGTCATTCCTTACGCCAAACCGGGCATCAGCTCGGGCTGTACCATGGTGTTCATGCTAAGCGCCGGTGCGCTGGCCGCGCCGCAAATCCTGGGCGGACCGTCCAGCCTGTGGTTCACGCAGCTGATCTACCAGCAGTTCAATGACAACAATGACTGGCCGCAGGGTGCCGCCTACGCCATCGTTCTGCTGGTGACCTGTATCCTGTTCGTGCTGGCGATGATGCGCCTGTTCAAGGTGAACATGGGGGATATCGGGAAATGAACAATTCCTTCCTTCGTGTAAGCATCTGGGTCTATCTGGTCATCTTCTTCCTGTACCTGCTGGGCCCGCTGGTAATCATGTCGGTCACGGCCTTCAATTCCTCGGCCTTCCCACGGATGACGCCGTGGGAGTGTCTGACCTTCCAGTGGTTCGGCGAGCTGTTTCAGGATCAGCGTATCCTGAACGGCATCAAGAACTCGCTGATCATTGGCGCCGGAACGGTTATTCTGTCGGTGGCGATGGGTCTGGCCGGTGCGCTGATGCTGACCCAGATCTGGCCTAAGTTGCGGGCGACCTACTATACGATCATAATCGCTCCGATCCTGATCCCGGGTGTTGTTCTGGGCATCTCGACTTTGGTGTTCTGGGATCGGATCAACCGGATGCTGGGACTGGGTGCAGATAGCTTCCTGTCCAACGGTATCTTTCTGACGGTGATCGGCCAATCCACCTTTATTGCAAGCTATTGCATGCTGGTTCTGGTGGCGCGCCTGCAGCGTTACGATGTGGCATTGACCGAAGCGGCGCTGGACCTTGGTGCAACGCATGCTCAGGCTTTCCGCAAGATCCTGTTGCCCTTCATGCGTCCTGCGATCGCGTCGGCTGCAGTGCTGGCGTTCCTCGCTTCGTTCGAGAACTACAACACGACCACTTTCACCTTTGGTGAATACCCGACGCTGACGATCGAACTGGCCCAAAAGGTGCGCTACGGCATTACGCCTGCCATTTCGGCTCTGGCCTTCATCATCGTGGCACTAACCGTGTTCTTTGCCTTGTTGAACGAAGCCAAGCTCAAGCGTCAGGAACTGGTGGCCGCAGCCCGCAAGAGCGCCACAGTTGAGGAGCTGGCCGGCAAGATTAAGCTGCCCAGCTTCTTTGCTGGCAACATGGCGGCTGTCCTGCTGGTTGTGTTTGCGGTTGCGACGATCACTGTCGTCGGAACCGCAACGGCCTACAACCCCGGCCAATGCATCGCCAATGTGAAAGAGCAGAAACGTCTGGAAGCGGAACAACGCATTCAAGAGCTGCGCAAGCAGCGCGAAGAACAGCGTAAGAAGCGCGAGGCCGAAGAAGCCGAACAAGGTGGTGCGCAGCAATCCACACCGAAACCGTCCAACAACAGTGGTTTTGGCAACGTCTTTGCGCCGAATGCTCTGGGTGGTGACGCGGAAGAGGAGAGTTCGGATACTGAAACTCCACCTTCAAACAACGGTGGCTTTGGGGGCGCGTTCGACCCCAACAGTCTGCAGACTGACCAGTAGGTTTCGGAGCGAATTCCAAAACCAGCGCCCGGAGAGGTTATTCCTCTTCGGGCGCATCTTTCTGTATGACGGCAACGTCACAAGCGTCAACGACGTCACCGTTCCTTGCGACCGGTTGCGCATTGTAGTTTATTAGGAAAACATGCGTGGCCGTCTCGCGACGGCGCAACCCTTTGGGCATCGGATATAGGGTCACCTCGGTTTTGCGCGCGGCCATTTCAACGACCCGGTCCCACAATGTGTCATCCGGGAAACCTGCCAGATACCAAAGACGATTTTCACCCAAAAGCGCAGGGGTGCCATCTGCAAATGTCAGCAAATTGGGGGCAGCCCCCGAAACCCTGTCGATCCAATGTTGCACCGCTCCGCCGCCTTCAACGCCACGGCGGATGTTAGGCGGCAGTGTCTCGACCAAATTGACGTCGCATTTCAGACCGTTCAGACCGGGTCGTGCCCGGGGAATCTGGAAATCATGTGTGATCGCCCCGCTGCGTGGACCCATGATGAGCAGATCACAGGCCTCCACCAATTGACGTTCCAAATTGTCGCTCACGGTGGCTATCCCCGGAGCAAGGATGAACTTGTAGCCAACACGCGGAATGTTGGTTGAGGACACGAAGTCCACAGACAAGCCCGCCCGCCGCAAGGCGCGATACGCCGAGAAAACCAGACGGAAATAGTCAAATCCAGCGCCCTGAGGCTGTGTCGACCAAGCCCAATCCGAGGCGTAGTCGAACAGGATGGCCACCTGGGCCTGTGTCTGCACAACGTTGCCTATTTCTGACAACGCGTCCGAAGTCTGCTTTGCCTCGGTCAGGGCCGGGGCAGGGTGGTTGTTGGGTGTCAGCAGCCCCGCATGCATTTGCTCTTGCGCAAACGGCGCCTGCCGCCAGCGGAAATAGCTGACAACCTCGGCGCCGTGCGCCACTGCCTCAAGCGACCAAAGCTTAACCATTCCGGGTAGTGGCGCCGGATTGTATGGCGCCCAATTCACCGGGCCGGGTTGCTGCTCCATCACCCACCAACGCCCACGGCCGACCGCGCGATACAGGTCATGGTGAAATGCCTGCATGTCCGGGTCGCCCTGCTGAAGAAAGGCGGTTTTGTGCGCTTCATCCGCTTCAAGCCGGTCGGAGAGGAAGCCGATTGGATAGCTGTCCCATGTGGCGATATCCAGATCTTCGCCAACCTTGAAATGGTCGAAATCCAGCACTCGGCCCATATAGTTGTGCAACAAAGGCGCATCGGTCAAAGCGCGCAGTACATCTGCCTGGGCTTTGTTATACGCAACGACCTGATCCGAACTGAAACGCCGGAACGCCAGAACATGCGCCGGGTTGGGTTCGGTCACTGTCTGATTGGGCAAATCAATCTGGTCGAAATCGCGATACTCCATCGCCCAGAATATGTTGCCCCATGCCTCGTTTAGCGCGTTAATGCTGCCGTATTGATCCTTTAACCAAAGCTGAAAGGCATGCAGAGCGGCGAGGCCGTAGCTGACGGTCGTATCGTGACAGCCATATTCATTGTCGATTTGCCAGGCCGCAATATGCGGGTTTCGTCCATAGCGCTCGCCCATGATCCGGGCAATGCGGACGGATTCTTGGACATAACCCGGATGGCTAAAACAATAATGCCTGCGTGAGCCGAATTTTCGTGTATTCCCCAGAACATCCACTGCCAGCATGTCTGGGTGTTTCTCAAGCATCCACCGCGGAGGCGTCGCAGTGGGCGTCCCCAGTACAACCTTGAGCCCAGCCGCCCCAATCGTTTCGATTGCACGGTCCAGCCAATCCAACTGCAGATCGCCAGGAACCGGCTCCATTCGGCTCCAGGCAAACTCACCGATCCGGACCCAGCTTATGCCAGTTTCAACCATTCGAGCCGCGTCTTCGGCCCACATGGCCTCGGGCCAATGTTCCGGGTAATAGCAAACACCAAGTTCTGGTTTCATAGAAGGACTCTGTGTTCTGCTTGGCCTGTGCCCGCGTCCAATGCGCCAAAGGTCATGCCATTGGTTGGTTGTGTCTTAACAGTGTCTGCGTCTAACCCCTGACGGGCAGTAGTGCAAAACAGCGTTGTCAGATCGTCGCCGCCAAAGGCGGGACAAGATGTATGTGCGGCCTGAAACGAGACGGCATGCCGAAACCGCCCGTTCGGGTCATAGCAGGCGACACGGTTTGCCCCCCATTGGGCGATCCAGATATTGCCTTCTGCGTCAACCACTGCTCCATCGGGGTAAAGGCCATCAGCGCGCAGGTCGAGAAACACCGTGCTATTGCCTTCGGGCCACCCCGTCTCAGGCTCCAGCGAGCAGCGCCTAACCTGTTGTGTGACCGTATCGGTGTAATAGACGCGGGACTTGTCTGGGGCAAAACAGATCGCGTTCGAGATTGTGACCTCGGGCACAAGAAGGCGTAGTTCGCCCTGCCAGTACCGATAGATCGCGCCCGCCTCTTGTTCGGCGTTTTTTCCCATCGTCCCGATCCAGAACCCGCCCCACGGGTCTGCGCGACCGTCATTGGTGCGGGTGACCGGGTTGTCCGCCTCAAGCGAGACGATCAGGTCTTTTTGACCGCTGTCCAAACCAAACCGCCACAGACCGGTTTCCGATGCCATCACTATTGTATCCCGGTCCACCCAACCTGCCGCTGAGACATGTTCCGAAAACTGCCAGCTGTGTTGCTCGCCCGCTGTCTGCGTCATCAAACGTTTGTTGATGATGTCGAACCAGAACAGTTGCTTGCGTTCAGGATGCCACAGGGGCCCTTCGCCTAACTCACATGGACGATCATCAAAAACAAAGCTCATCCAGCTGCCTCGTCATAGGCAGCGACGATCCGTTTGGCCTGACCGGCAATTTCCGCGACGGACATCCCCGGTTTGAACAGGGCCGATCCGATGCCAAACCCGTCTGCCCCAGCCTTGAACCATTCGGCGAAGTTCTCAGGTCCAGCGCCACCAACGGCATAGACCAAAGTACCCGATGGCAATACAGGTCGCAGTGCGGCCAAACCACTTGGTCCGGCGGTGACACCCGGGAACAATTTCAATCCTGTCGCGCCAGCCTTAAGCGCAGCAAACGCCTCGGTCGGGGTATAGACGCCCGGCCAGCTTTGCATGTTTAGCGTGACAGAACGCACAATGACCTCGGCGTCATAATTAGGGGAAACGATCAGCTTACCGCCAACTTGCGCAACGGCTTCGACCTGTTCGGGGGTCAGAACCGTGCCAGCGCCGATCAGAGCTTGATCGCCGAATGAGCTGGCCAACGATTCAATGCTGTTCAGCGGGTCAGGCGAATTCAACGGAACCTCGATCTTGTCGATACCGGCTTCGATCAGGGCATGACCCACATCGACGGCTTCTGCCGGTTGCAAGCCACGCAATATGGCGATGATGGGGCGGTTCATGCGGTTTGCCTCGTTAGTTTACGGGCCTGCGACAGGCCTGCCAATGTGCATTGGGTTGCGCTAGCGGTGTCCACGAAAGCACCCTGCAGTTGCAACGCGCCCGCATAGATTTGGGAAATCCCTTCAGCGCCGATGATTGCCAGCTGCTGCCCCAACCAATAGGGGCGTGTTGCGCCCAGTTCAGCCCCGATCAAGAGCCCGGATAATTTTGCCCGGGCTGTCCCCTTGTCCTGATCGTGCAACAAATCCGCCGCCCGCAGTCCAAACAGACGTGCAGCCAATTGTTCGGGTTTTGACAACGTGTCTGCCGTAGCTTCTGCAAAGGCATCGGCGTCCCAGCCGTCACCGACCGAATGCTTGAGCACTGATTGCTCGGAGAGAAGCTCAAACATCTCACCTGTCATGAACGTTCGAAAGCTCACGACTTCTCCTGCGCTGATCTGAACCCATTTTGAATGCGTCCCGGGCAGGCAGATAACCCCGTCCCAGTCCGGGCGGGTTGCCAGAAAGCCAGAAATTTGAGTTTCCTCGCCGCGCATCACATCCGGCGGTGCGTTCTGCTTCAGCCCAGGCACCACGAATGCGCGTATCCGGGCATCGGTACCGGGTACCCGTATAGGCGCATCAGGCAGTGGCGCTGACGGGACGGCCGAGTAGGGGGCTTCGACCCAGCCTTGCCGCGCACCGACCATGCCGCAAGCCACAACATCGACAGGTTCAGCGCCCAACCAATCTTCGATAAGGTCCAGCAAGACAGATTGGAAGTCATCTCTACTCAGACGCGCCATGCCGCGGTCAGACTGCCTTTGCGCCAGTACGGTGTCGGACTGCATAGCCCAGGCCCGCAGTTGGGATGTTCCCCAGTCGACGGCTATCCACTCTGCATTCATGGCTTTACCCCGTTACTACAACGCCGCCATCGACGGCCATGCACTGTCCGGTCATCGCGCGGCTGGCATCCGAGGCCAGGAACAATGTCGGTGCGATCATGTCTTCGGGCGTCAGGTGTTCTTTTAGGCACTGGCGCTCCAAATGCGCCGCCAGGTCTTCCGGCGTCGCCCACATGTCAAGTTGCTTTTGTGTCAAAACCCATCCGGGAGCCAGCGCATTGATACGAATTTTTTGCGGGCCCAATTCGCGCGCCAAAGATCGCGTCATCCCGGTGATCCCGGCATTCGACGTCGTATAGATTGGGTACCCCGCATTCCCCATCATGTAGCTGATCGAGCTGAAGTTGACGATTGAACCCCCTTTGCCAGCCATTTGGCGCGCAGCCTCCTGACAGGCGAAGTAGTAGGCCTTGAGGTTCACCTCAATCATCCAGTCCCAGAACTCGGCGGTGGTTTCCTCAAGCGAGTGACGCTTGTCGTTAGCGGCGTTGTTGACCAACACATCCAAAGGTCCATGTGCCTCGGCAGCCTTTTGCATTGTGGCGCGCAGCAATTCGGTATCCGTCATGTCGCCCTGCATGAACAGCGGCGCGCGACCGTGTTTGTCACGCATTTCTTCAACAAATGCGGTGGCGTCTGAGCGGCCGATAAATGCAACGTTTGCGCCCTGAGCCAAAAACCCATCCGTCAGAGCTGCCCCTACACCAGAGCCGCCGCCGGTGATATAGACCGACGCGCCGTTGAGGTCGTGGAATGTGGCTGGATTGTCCATCAGTGGCTCTCTCTGGTTACAAGGCGCGTGTCTTTGCCAACGAGAAAATCAAGGTCCGCGCCTTTATCGGCCTGTAGCACGTGGTCGATATAGAGTTTCGCATAACCGCGCGTGTAGTGCGGATCATCCGGTTGCCACGCGGCGCGGCGGGTTTCCAGTTCCTTTTCATCGACCAGCAGTTCCAATTCCCCGTTGCTGGCAGAAACCCGGATACGGTCCCCGGTTTTGACGAGTGCCAGCGTACCGCCTGCCTGTGCCTCGGGGCTGACATGCAGGATGACGGTGCCATAGGCGGTGCCGGACATGCGGGCGTCGGATATGCGGATCATGTCGCGGACGCCTTCCTTCACCAGTTTGGCCGGGATCGGCATGTTGCCGACCTCGGGCATGCCGGGATAGCCCTTTGGGCCGCAGCCCTTCAGGACCAGAATGGTTTCAGACGTTACTGGTAGATCATCCCGGTCAATATTGGCTTTCAAGTCCTCGATGCTCTCAAAAACGTAGGCTTCGGCTTCTGTTTCCAATAGTGCATCCGTCGCGGCCGAAGGTTTCACAATGGCCCCGTTGGGCGCGAGGTTCCCGCGCAGCACGCGCAATCCCGCGGCGGGTTTCACCGGATCGTCGAAGGGGCGGATGACGTCGGGGTTAAAGCATTCTGCCCCTTCAAAATGCGCCGAGATATCTTTGTTCAGAACGGTTTTTGCAGGGCGCAGGAAGGGTTTCAACTCGTTCAGAACCACGGGCACACCGCCTGCGTAGCAGAAATCTTCCATCAGGTATTTCCCTGAGGGCATGCAGTTCACCAGCAGCGGGATTTCCGACCCGATTTCAAAGTCTTTCAGCGTCAGGTCTACGCCCACGCGGCCCGCCAGCGCGAGTAAATGCACCACTGCATTGGTCGAGCCGCCAACGGCTGCATTGGCCAGAATGGCATTTTCGAACGCTTCCTTGTTCAGGATGTCCGACGGTTTTAAATCTTCGTCCACCATCTCGACAATCCGTTTGCCGGTCAGGTGCGCCAGCGCCATCCGGCGGGCATCAACTGCTGGTAGGGCGGCGTTGGTCGGGAGGGACATGCCCATTGCTTCGACCAGCGACGCCATGGTCGAGGCCGTGCCCATGGTCATGCAGACCCCGGCGCTGCGGGACATGCCGGACTCGGCATTCATGAAGTCCTTCAGTGTCATCTCACCAGCGCGCACAGCTTCTGAGAATTTCCAAACATCCGTGCCCGAACCAATGTCTTTTCCCTGGTACTTCCCATTCAACATCGGGCCAGAGCTGACCACGATAGAGGGCAGATCTACCGAAGCGGCCCCCATCAGCTGCCCCGGCGTGGTCTTATCGCAACCACCCAACAGGACTACGCCGTCGATGCCATAGGCGCGAATAGATTCCTCGACATCCATTGCCAGCAGGTTGCGGAACAGCATGGCGGTGGGCTTCATTTGGGTCTCGCCCAGCGACATGACGGGAAATTCGACCGGAAACCCTCCAGCCTCCCACACGCCGCGTTTGACACCTTCGGCCAGATCACGCAGGCCCGAGTTGCAGGGTGTGAGTTCCGACCACGTGTTGCAGATGCCAATGATCGGACGACCATCGAAGGCGTGATCAGGAAAGCCTTGGTTCTTCATCCACGATCTGTGGATAAAGCCATCCTTGTCAAGCTTGCCATACCAATGCTGAGATCGGCGTTTTTTTGTCATTATTTTCAGCCTTCTTAAATTGGGATCAGGCCGCCTTGGCGGGTTTGCACCAGTCTGGCAACCAATCGGCATGTGCCACCAACAGGTCACTAACCAAACTGCGGATCTGACGCAGGTCCAGTTCAGCGGCCGTATGTGGGTCCATCATGGCGGCGTGATAAATGTGTTCGGGGTTCTGCTCAACCAATGCCCGTACAGTCAGTTCCTGCACGTTGATCTGGCTGCGCATTAACGCGATCAGCTGCGGTGGAATGTCGATGACGACCGAAGGTTGCACGCCGTTGGTGTCCACAAGACATGGGGTTTCTACAGCAGCACCAAGCGGAAGTTGCGGGATCTGTCCGGTGTTCGGCAAGTTCCCATACGCCACGTATGGGGTGTCGGTCATGATCGCATTCATCAAGTCGGCCGCGAATTCATGGCTGCGGGTAACTTCAATGTCACGTCCGTCAGTCAGGGTCTTTGCCTGTTCCTTCCAACTGGCGATCTGTTCCTCGCAGCGGGTTGGATATTCATCTAGAGGGATACTGAACTGCTCAATCAGGTCCCGTCGGCCGTCTTTGATGAACCACGGGACGTATTCCGCCAGGTGTTCGGAACTTTCCGTGCAAAAGTAGCCCAGATGATCCATCACTTCGTACCGCACTTTGTTGGCGCAACGTGGCATCAACAGTGGTGGTTTTGGTATTTGTCCGCTGGCATACCCTTGCCGCAATGCAGGGTAGAGATCGCGCCCGTCATGCTCCAGCCTCAAGAAAAATGCGACGTGGTTCACGCCTGCCACTTTGTAGCGGAATTCGTCCTTGGGCAGGTCCAGATCGTGCGCCAGTTCCTCGACCGTATTCTGGACCGAATGGCACAAGCCGACATGCTTCAGCGTCGGAAAACGCTCAGCCAGAGCCCATGTGTTGATTGCCATCGGATTTACATATTGAAGCAGCGTCGCGTTTGGGCAGAGCTGCATCATGTCTTGTGCGACATCCCATAACACAGGAACCGTGCGCAGACCGCGCATAATGCCTCCGACGCCAAGCGTGTCGGCGATGGTCTGGCGTAGACCGTATTGTTTGGGAATCTCGAAATCCGTGACCGTGCAGGGCTTATAGCCGCCGATCTGAAAAGCGGTGATGACGAAATCGGCACCCTCCAGCGCGGCGCGCCGGTCGGTATGGGTGGAAACGGTCGCCCCGGTTCCGACAGAGCGGATCATCGCCTTTGTGACGGCCTCGCTTTCTGCAAGACGCATTGTATCGATGTCCATCAGAGCAAAGTGGCTGTCGGCCAATGCGGGGGTCAACAGGGCGTCGCCCACGATATTCTGCATGAAGATCGTGGAGCCTGCCCCGATAAAGGTGATCTTGGTCATGTGGCAAACCTTTGGTTTGACGTTATTTTACGGCACCGAGGGTCAAACCCGCGATGAAGTGTTTCTGCATGAGGAAGAACATGGCCACCGGCGGCAGAGCCGCGACGATGGAGCCGGCACTCATTAATTGATAGGCCGCCCGAAATTGGGCGTTAAAACTGGTTATACCTGCTGTCACGGGTTGGCTTTCCGCACCCTGTGTCAGGACAACAGCCCAGAAGTAGTCGTTCCAGATGAAGGTGAAAATCAACACACTGAGGGCCGCGATCGCCGGTTTCATCAGCGGTAGGACCACGTACCAGAAAATGCGCCATTCACTGATGCCCTCAACGCGAGCCGCCTCGATCAGTTCGAAGGGCAGGGCGCGGATAAAGTTGCGCATGAACAACGTGCAAAAGCCTGTTTGGAAAGCAATGTGGAACAAGACGAGGCCGGTTTTGGTGTTGTAGAGACCCAACTCCAACGTCAGGTCGCGCACCGGAACCATTAGAATCTGGAACGGGACGAAGTTGCCCGCAACAAACATGAAAAAGATCCAGATGTTTGAGCGGAATTTATAGATCCCCAGTGCAAACCCGGTCATGCAACTAAGCGCAACGGCACCGATCACTGTTGGAATGGTGATCATGAACGAGTTCAGCAAATAGCGTGGCATGTCCGAGTTGAAGAATACCTGCCCATAGTTGTAGGCACCCTCAAAGCTGGACGGCAACCCCCAGTAGTTCGCGTTGGTAAAGTCAGCTGCCGGCTTGACCGAGAACAGCGCTACCGCCAGTAGGGGGCCGAGCCACAGCAGCAGTGCCAGGGGCAGCATCGCCTGGTAGGTGATCTGAGCCCCGCGGGGTTGTTTTTCGATGGGTTTGGGAAACATCTTAATGCCCCCTTTCTTCGCGGTACATCGACCACAGGAAATAGGCGATGAAGCACAGCATGATCAGGAACAGGATCACCGCGATGGCGGCGCCATATCCCATGCGGAAGCCGTATTCAGACAGCGCGACTTCGAACATGTAATAGGCCAGCACACGGGATGAACCGAACGGGCCACCTTGGGTCATGATTGAGATCAGATCGAAAGACCGAAGCGCGCCGATGATGGTGACAACGAAAGCGATGAAGGTGGCTGGGCGTAGTTGAGGCAGGATGATGTGCCACAGCATCCGCCCGCCTTTTGCACCGTCCAGACGTCCGGCCTCGATCTGTTCCGGATCCACAGCGTTCAGGCCAGTGAGATACAGGATCATGCAGTAGGCTGTTTGCGGCCAGAGTCCGGCAAAGATGATGCCGTAGGTGACGAAACGCTCATCCCCCAGAACATTCAGCGGGCCGAAGCCGAAGAATCCCAGGAATTCGTTCAACAGGCCGAAAGTCGGATCATAGAACCACGTGAAAACGAGTCCGACGACGACCTGAGAGATGACAAAGGGGAAGAAAAACAGCGACTTATAGAGCCGAATGCCCCAGACGGTTTGATTCAGGAACAGAGCAATGAACAGACCAGCTGGGATTGCCAGCAGGTACATGATCAACCAGATCAGGTTGTTCTTCAGCGATATGTAAAACGCGTCGCGGTCGGCCAATTCCCAATACAGGTCTTCGTAGTTGCGAAAACCCACATATTCCGCTGCGCCAAGCCCATCCCATTCGTACAAGGACAAGTTGAACGATTGGAACACTGGAATGATCACATAGACCATGAAGAACAGCAGACCCGGGGCCAAAAATAGCCACGGCGCTATGCGCTGTTGATTTCTGTGGAACCAGCTTTCTTGTTCAGGGACATCGACGGCTGACATGCGCTCACTCGGTTTTAGGTCATAGGAGTAAGCCGGGTATGCACCCGCCTTACACACGAAGTGGTGCAGGCCAGGCAAAAGCCCGGCCCGACCGGTTTAGTTTTCGTAGATACGCTGACGTGCGCGTTCCAGTTTGGACAGGATACGGTCAGCATTATCCGGTTTGACCATGAATTCCTGGAACCCTTCCATCGACACCTTCGCCATTTCCGCAGGTGCGTCACGATCCCAGAACTGGGCGACGCCACCGGGGCTGTTGGCGGACAGCATCTCAAAGCCTTGCTGCAGGAACTTGTCGGCATCGACGGACGACTGAGCGTTCACAGGCAGCTGGCCCAGGTTTGCGCCGTTGTTGATCTGAGTTTGCTCATCCGCGGAAACAGCAAAGCGCAGAAACTCACGCGCGGCTTCTTTATTCGATGCGTTGGCCGGGATGTGGAAGGTATCAGTTGGCGCATCTTCCGCCAATTCTACATCCGGGTTGATAGAAACGAACTGATAGAAGTCCAATTGGTCGTCGGTCAGTCCCGCTTCGCGCAGCGGAGCAACAGCAAAGTTACCCATCAGGTACGCGGCGGCTTCACCGTTCACCATGAAGGGCAGGGCCTCTTGCCAGCTGTACGTCTGATGGTTGTCGACGAACGCGCCCATGTCGATCAGCTGTTTCCAGTTGGCGAAAGTCTGCTTGACCCGGTCGTCTTCCCAGCTGATTTCGCCATTGGCAAGCTGGTTGTGGAAGTCAAACCCGTTGGTGCGCATGTTCAGGTAGTCGAACCAGCCGCCAGCGGTCCACAGGAACTTGGTGCCGATCGTATAGCAGGCGCGACCGGAATCGACGATCTTCTGGCAGTTTGCCAGCTCTTCTTCCCAAGTCGTTGGTTCGGTCAGGCCCAGCTCGTCAAAGATGTCCTTGCGATAGTAAACACCCCACTGATAGTAGGTGTAGGGTACACCCCACTGCTTGCCGTCGATGGTCATCGCACCCTTGGTCGACGCTAGATTTTCGGCGATCTCAGGTTCGGCCCACAAGTCCGATACATCTTCGAACAGGCCTGCCTCGACGTAGGGCTTCATGCGGTTTGCCGCATACCACGTCGCCACGTCCGGCGTATCCGCAGTCAGGAAGTTGCGGATCTGGGTCTTGTACGCCTCGCGGTCGATTACTGTTGTTTCGATTTCCAGACCCGGATGCTGTTCCGCGAATCGGTCGATCATTGCCTCCATCGTCGCGCGCGGCGCCGGGTTGGAGGTATCGAGAAAGATTCGCAGCTCACCGGTCAGTTCGGCGGCAACAGGTGCCGCAAGTGCGACACTGGCTGCCAAAGCGGCGGCAGTGCGCTTGTACATGGAATGCATGGTTTCCTCCCTTAGCTTCCATTTTATGTCTTTAAGGTTCCAAATAGTGAAACCGTGTTTTATATATTGAAAACTACACATCGACTCGGTTAGTCTTGTCAAGACCCTCGTGTCGATTGCGATGGGTTAATGGGAGGAGAACAGGCACCCGTGGCTGGTGACGGAACAATAGGAAAAGCATGTGATGTGCTGGATCAGGTGGCTGCGTTCGCGCGCCCGGTCCGATTCGCAGAGCTGTTGGAAAGCAGCAATTTCCCCAAGGCGACCCTGTATCGGTTCCTGCAAACGCTGACCAATCAGGGAATGCTGTCGTATGATCCGGACCGACAGACATATACGCCAGGGTTGCGATTGGTTCGGCTGGCTCATGCAGCGTGGACACAAAGCTCGCTCGCGCCGATTGCGCGACCGTTTCTGGATGCATTGAGCCGGGAAACCGGGGAAACGGTGCATTTGGCACAGCTTGATTCAAATCAGGTGCTGTACGTGGATAAACGCAACGCAGCCCAGCCGATTGAGATGTATTCGCAGGCTGGCAAGGTCGGTCCGGCCTATTGCACAGGCGTGGGTAAAGCCATGATGGCGTTTCTGGATGAGGCCGCGCTGGACCGCGCCGCGTCTCAGCAAAGCTACCACCGCTTTACCGACAAAACACTGACATCCGAGGCGGCGTTGCGCGCCGATCTCGACCTGATCCGCAGTCGTGGCTACGCCGTCGATGACGAAGAGCATGAGCCCGGCATCATCTGCATTGCCTGTCCAATCCTCACCTCGGGCGGGCGGATGTTAGGGGCGATTTCCGTGACCGGATCGACCGAACGGATGAATTTCGACCAATTGGAAACCTGGGTTCCCCGTGTTCGCCGTGTGGCCGAACAAATCGGAGCCGAAGCACAGGCCTGGCGGTTCCCCGAGACCCGCCCGAGCGCCGAAACAAACAGGATGCAAGCGACATGACAGGTGTGACTCTGAACCAGGCGATCAAGCGGTATGGCGAGACGCAGGTTATTCACGGCATTGATCTGGAGATTGAAGATGGAGAGTTCTGTGTCTTCGTCGGCCCTTCGGGCTGTGGTAAATCCACTTTGCTGCGGATGATAGCGGGCCTTGAGGAAACGACCGAAGGGCAAGTCCATATCGGCGCACGCGACGTGACCCATATGGATCCGGCCAAGCGCGGCGTGGCCATGGTGTTCCAGACCTATGCCCTTTATCCGCACATGACCGTGGCCGAGAACATGGGCTTTGGATTGCGCATGAATGGTGTACCCAAGTCCGAGATCAACAAGAAAGTGCAAGACGCCTCGAACATCCTCAAGTTGGATCAATACCTTAAGCGCAAGCCCAAGGCCTTGTCCGGCGGGCAACGCCAGCGTGTCGCCATCGGGCGTGCCATCGTGCGGGGCCCCGAGGTGTTTTTGTTCGACGAACCTCTGTCCAACCTTGATGCGGAGCTGCGCGTAGAAATGCGGGTCGAGATCGCGCGACTGCACAATGAAATTGGCGCGACCATGATCTATGTGACCCACGATCAGGTCGAAGCGATGACAATGGCCGACAAGATCGTGGTGCTGCGCGATGGCCGGATCGAGCAGGTCGGCGCGCCAATGGACTTGTATCGGGATCCAGACAATCGGTTTGTAGCGGGGTTCATCGGATCGCCTGCAATGAACTTCCTTGATTGCGATATTGTCGATGGGAAGGTCTCGCACCCGGCCCTTAGTGAACCGTTGGATGTGCCTGTAAACGTACCAGCTGGGATGAGCAAAGTGACTCTTGGCATACGTCCGGAGCACATCACAGTGGACCGGGCAGGCGATACCTGCACGGTCGATTTGACCGAAGCGCTTGGCGGCGTGAGCTATACCTATCTGCTGACGCCCAATGGCGATAAGCTGATTGTCGAGGAACGAGAGGATCAGCGCAGCAAACAGGGTGAGCGCATCGGGCTGTCAGTGCGTCCGGAACGCGCGATGCTTTTTGATCCCGAAACAGGTCACCGGCTTCGTTGAAAAAATTCAATTTGTAATTTGAACGCGCCCGATCATCGATCCGGCGCGTTTTCAATTTTTCTGGATTTTGTATCCAATATCCGTTATGTCGATTCCAAAAGCGTGTGTAACCGCCCAGCCATCGAGGAATTTACCAATGTCGACCAATGTGTTCACCGGCACGATGCCCGCTCTGATGACGCCATGCAAACCCGATCGGACGCCTGACTTTGATGCGTTGGTGCACAAAGGAAAGCAGATGATCGACGCGGGTATGTCCGCAGTGGTCTACTGCGGTTCGATGGGGGATTGGCCCTTGTTGACCGATGCACAGCGGATGGAAGGTGTCGAGCGTTTGGTCGACGCGGGTTTGCCCGTTGTGGTCGGGACCGGCGCCATCAACACCAAATCCGCCGTGGCCCATGCAGCCCATGCGCAAAAGGTAGGCGCCGTTGGCCTGATGGTCATTCCACGCGTTCTGTCTCGCGGCAGTTCACCTGCCGCACAGAAGAACCACTTCAAAGCGATCTTGACAGCCGCCCCCGATGTTCCGGCAATCATCTACAACAGTCCGTATTATGGTTTTGCTACGCGGGCCGATCTGTTCTTTGCTCTGCGCGCGGAACATTCAAACCTGATCGGATTCAAGGAGTTCGGTGGCAAAGACGACCTGCGCTATGCGGCTGAAAACATCACCAGTCAGGATGATCAGGTCACCCTAATGGTTGGTGTTGATACCGAGGTTTACCACGGTTTCGTAAATTGCGGTGCAACCGGGTCGATCACGGGAATAGGCACAGCCTTGCCGCGCGAAGCATTGCTGCTGGCCGCCCTGTCCAAAAAGGCGGCGCAAGGCCATGCCGAGGCCCGCCAGCGTGCGCAGGAACTCACGGAGGCGATTCAAGTGCTTTCCAGCTTTGACGAAGGTCCGGATTTGGTGCTGTACTACAAGCACTTGCTGGTCCTGAACGGGGAGCAGGAATACCGTCTGCACTTTAACGAAACGGATGAACTGACCGATGCACAGCGTAATTATTGCGAGCAGCAATATGATCTGTTCCAAACATGGTTCGCCGATTGGTCGAAACTGGGCGGGGTGATCGCCGAATGCATGTGATCGACAGTCACACTGGCGGTGAACCAACCCGCGTCATACTGGATGGCGCCCCGGATCTTGGGTCCGGGCCTTTGTCTGAGCGGGCAAGGCGATTGGCGACCGAGCACGAAGCGTTCTATCGCTCTGTCATGTTAGAGCCGCGTGGCCAGCCCGCCATGGTGGCTGCGCTGCTGGTCGAGCCGGTTGATCCGACATGCGTGACTGGTGTGATCTATTTCGACGTCGACGCAGTTTTGGGCATGTGCGGGCATGGAACCATCGGTCTGGCGGTTACACTGGCTCGTCTGGGACGAATTAGCATTGGCCAACACCGAATCGAAACGCCTGCCGGTGTGGTGACAGTCGAGTTGCGCGATGCCAACACCGTTACCGTGACCAATATCGAAAGCCGCAGGATCCATCAAAACGTTAGCCTGGATGTCCCGGGATATGGCCAGATCGCAGGCGACGTCGCATATGGTGGAAATTGGTTCTTTATCGTTGACCCAAGCCCGATCCCCGTCGAACCCGCGAACATTCGCAAGCTAACGGATATGTCGATAGCGATCCGTGAGGCTTCGGTCGCGCAAGGGATTGGCGCCGAAAACGGTGAGCAGATTGACCACGTCATCTTTCAGGATATTTCACCTGACCCGGCGGTTCACAGCCGCAATTTCGTGCTGTGCCCCGATGACAATTATGACCGCTCGCCTTGCGGAACGGGCAGCTCGGCTCGGCTGGCCTGTCTGGCGGCCGACGGGCGTTTGGCGCCAGGACAGGAGATCGTCCAGCAAAGCGTGATTGGCAGTTCCTATCGGCTGTCCTACCAGCCTGGGCCAAACGGGGGTGTTATCTCCTCGATCACCGGGCAAGCATTTGTTATGGCCGAGGCCAAGCTGTTCTTTGACGAAGCCGACTCATTCAGAGCCGGGATCGAAAAATGACCCCGCAAGTCGTTGTCATTGGCGCCGGAGTGATCGGTATTACAACTGCACTCGAGCTGCAACGACGCGGTCATTTTGTACTTGTTCTGGATCGCAAGGGCGTCGCGGCAGAGACATCTGCCGGCAACGCCGGTGCATTCGCGTTCGCTGAAGTTGAGCCGCTGGCGACGCCCGGCATCATGCGAAAGGCTCCAAAGTGGCTGTTGGATCCGTTGGGCCCACTGTCTATCCCGCCAGCTTACGCTTTGAAAATTGTGCCGTGGATGTACCGGTTTTGGCGGGCCAGCCGACCGGATCGCTATGAAAACTTGCTCGGTGCGCAAGCCAGTTTGATGGCGTTTTCCAAGGCTGCGCTTGATCAGCTGATATCAACCGTCGATGGCGAGCACTTGCTGCAACGCGATGGACAGATGCAGTTGTATGAAAGCGAGGCTGAATATCGCGCCAGTTTGCCGACATGGAAATTGCGGCGCGAACACGGGATCGAATTTGAACTGCTTGAAAGCCTGGCCGCAATTGCCGAGATGCAGCCGGGCCTCAGCCCTCGGTTCACCCATGCGGGGTTTACGCCGAACTGGCTGAACACTGTTGATCCAAAACGATGGGTCGAACATCTTGCTGAGATCTTTCAGGGTCGAGGCGGTCGGTTCGAACGGAAAGATATCCGAACCCTGTTGCCGCAGGAAAATGGTGTGCGGGTCGCATGCGCGGACGAAACAATAGATGCGGCCAAAGTGGTAATTACCGCAGGCGCCTGGTCTCATCACATCGCACAATCTTTGGGCGATCGCATCCCACTGGAAACCGAGCGTGGATACAATACCACCTTGCCGGAAGGCGCATTTGATTTGCGTATGCACCTAACATTCTCGCGCCACGGCTTTGTTGCCAGCAAAATAAATGGTGGCGTGCGCGTCGGAGGGGCAGTCGAGCTGGGCGGGTTAACCTTACCGCCAAACTACAAGCGCGCCGATATTTTGTTGGAAAAGGCGGCGGCGTTCCTGCCTGGACTAAAAACCGAAGGTGGCACGCAATGGATGGGGTATCGTCCATCGTTGCCGGACAGCATTCCGGTGATCGGCCCATCTCGTAAATCGGCGGATGTCGTTTACGCATTCGGGCACGGACATTTGGGCCTGACCCAATCTGCGGGAACTGCGGAACTCGTCGGGGCGCTGGTCGATGTGCAAGACCCACCAATATCATTATCGCCTTACGCCGCCACCCGGTTTTGAGGAGGGGATATGCGCAGTATCAAGACCATTCATGTCGTGTCCGCCCATGCCGAAGGCGAGGTCGGTGACGTCATCGTTGGCGGCGTCTCACCGCCACCGGGTGACACGATCTGGGAACAACGGACGCATATTGCCAACGATCAGACGCTTAGAAATTTTGTGCTGAATGAACCGCGAGGCGGCGTGTTTCGGCATGTCAATCTGCTGGTTCCGCCCAAACACCCGGATGCGGATGCCGCCTTTATCATCATGGAGCCCGAGGACACTCCACCCATGTCTGGTTCAAACTCGATCTGTGTTGCCACGGTATTGCTGGATAGCGGGATCATCCCGATGCAAGAACCCGAGACCACTCTGACGCTTGAAGCGCCCGGAGGCCTGGTTCGCGTGCGCGCTGAGTGCCGGGGCGGCAAAGCAGAACGGATCCACGTGCAGAACCTCCCCAGTTTTGCGGGTAAGCTCTCTGTCCCGTTAGAGGTTCCGGGTTTGGGCACGCTGACTGTTGATACGGCTTTTGGAGGCGACAGTTTCGTGGTTGTAGACGCCGCTAAGCTGGGGTTTGGCATAACCCAAAACGAAGCCCGTGAAATCGCCCGGACCGGCGTTACAATTACGAATGCCGCCAATGCCCAATTGGGGTTCTCGCATCCCGAGAACCCGGATTGGACCCACATTTCCTTTTGCGCTTTTTGTGGCCCGCTTGAAAAGACGCCGACTGGTTGGCGCGGTAAATCTGCCGTTGCCATCCAGCCCGGAAAGGTGGATCGCTCGCCCACTGGCACAGCAGTATCTGCGCGCATGGCGCTAATGGCGGCTAAAGCGCAGATGACGGTCGGGCAAACCTTCGAGGCCGTCTCGATCATCGGCTCGCGCTTTACCGGGCGCATTGTTCGTGAAACTCATGTTGGCGCCCAACCCGCTATCATCCCAGAAATCAGCGGGCGCGGCTGGATCACCGGAACCCATCAGCACATGCTTGACCCAGACGACCCCTGGCCGGGTGGGTATCGGTTGAGTGACACTTGGGGCGTTTGATCAAACTCTGCGATTGCGCTTGTGTCTTTTCCGTTTCATTACAGAAATTTGGCGACGCGTTTCCTTGAGTATAGGTTCTGGATTGCCACCTTAAGGTGAGTGCTTTGAACAGATTGGAGGTGTTATGCACATTCGTCTTGCCGCCCTGGCTGTTGTGATCGCCACGTTGTTGCCTTCCTTCAATTCACCATCAAAATCTGAACCAAACTACACGCAGCTGGCCCAGTCATGCCTTGGCAACAAAGGCGGCGTGGCAAATGTGGTTGCGGCCTGCACAACATTGATGAATGGCGTGGATGTTACCCCAAAAACCCGGAGCACGCTGCTGAGATCTCGTGGTTGGGCGTACTACAGCGGCAAACAGTACGAAAAGGCAATTTCGGACTATAGCAGTGCTTTGGCTCTCGCTCTCGACGACCCACATTCAACTTTGTGGCGTGCTATTGCCTGTCACGCGACGGGCGATGTCCAATCTGCTGAAACAGCGTATGAAAAAGCTCTGTCGCTTGCCCCAAGCAGCACTGAGGCATTGTTTCACAAGGCCCAGTTCGACAGGGATCAAGGAAACACATCTGCCGCTATTCATGGTTTTGAGAAGGTTCTGGATCTCGACCCGAGACATGCGGGGAGCGGGAACCTCGGTTCCACGCGAGGCGGACGCTGGTTCTGTTGAGCATTTGGACACCGCAATTGAAGATCACGTGAACCAACTTGCAAACGAAGGCGGGTTCAAGGTGTTTTGGACCGGCAAAAAAAGCTGGATCAATATCTACCCGCAAAACTACAGATCAATAGTCCTATCCATGGTCCAATCCGTAAATCTGACTACCCGTGGCAATATGCGCGCGCTTTAGATGATTGATCCCAGGCCCTTCCTGATTTATGGGAGGCCCTGTCAAATCAGAGTCACCGTCGGGGCGGTAGGAGAAACGCGCCCCACCTACGCCACGCAAAAGTGGAACACTCTTGGATCGCACGCCCCGAAAGGTTTAAAAAAGGTAAAAGAATATGGCAGATAACTCGAACTTCGACATATTGTATACCATTGTAGACGAAGCGCCCGAACTGGCCAGCGCCTCGTTCCTGCCCATCATTCGCAAGTTTGCTAGCGCCGCGGGTGTCAGTGTTGGCACCAAGGATATTTCATTGGCCGGTCGTATTCTCTCGACCTTTCCGGAAAAACTGACTGATGCACAGCGCATCACCGACGATTTGGCCGCATTGGGCGAGCTGGTGAAAACGCCCGACGCCAACGTAATTAAACTGCCAAACATCTCGGCATCGGTCCCGCAACTGGTGGCGGCCGTCGAGGAACTGCAGTCACAAGGCTATGACATCCCGAGCTACCCCGAAGAGCCGTCGACCGATGAGGAAAAGGCGATCCGTGCGCGTTACGACGCTATCAAAGGCTCGGCCGTGAACCCGGTTCTGCGTGAAGGAAACTCGGATCGTCGCGCGGCGCGTGCGGTGAAGAACTATGCTCAGAAGAACCCGCATTCGATGGGGGAGTGGGCGTCGGACAGCAAAACCAAAGTGTCGTCGATGTCTGGCAATGATTTCTATGCCAACGAGAAGTCCGCCACCATTACTGCCGCTCAGGCCGGTGATGCCAAGATCGAATTCGTCGGCAAAGACGGCAGCGTCACTGTCCTGAAAGACGCCTGGCCACTGGCCGAGGGCACCGTTGCAGACGCCACATTCATGTCCGTCAAGGCGCTGTCATCCTTCCTGGCAGATGCGATTGAGGACACCAAGAAAGACGGCACCATGTTCTCGTTGCACATGAAAGCCACGATGATGAAGGTCTCGGACCCGATCATCTTTGGCTTCGCGGTCAAAGCCTGGCTGGCCCCGGTATTCGAAAAGTTCGGCGCTGAACTGGACGCATTGGGAGTGAACCCGAATTCCGGCTTAGGCGATTTGCTGGAACGTGTTCAGGGCAATGCCGATATCGTGGCTGCCATCGAAGCGATCAAAGGTGATCGCCCGTCCATGTATATGGTCGACAGTGACAAAGGCATCACCAACCTGCACGTGCCGTCAGACGTGATCATCGATGCCTCGATGCCTGCGGTAATCCGGGCAGGCGGCAAAGGCTGGGACGAGGCCGGTGCCAAGGGCGATACTAATTGTGTTATCCCCGACCGCTGCTATGCATCGGTTTATGATGAGAGCATCAACTTTTTCAAAGCCAATGGCGCGCTGAACCCAGCCACTGTCGGTGCTGTCGCCAACGTCGGCCTGATGGCGCAAAAAGCGGAAGAATACGGTTCGCACCCGACGACGTTCCAAGCGCCGGCCGACGGCACCATCCGTATCGTTCTGGCCAATGGCGAAAGGCTGCATTCACACGACGTTGAAAAGGGCGACATTTGGCGTGCCTGCACTGTGAAGAAAGCTCCGATCGAAAACTGGATCCAGTTGGCCATGGACCGTCAGCGCCTGACCGGATCCGAAGCGATCTTCTGGCTGGACGCAAACCGCGCTCACGATGCGGAATTGATCAAATACGTCAAACCGGCGCTTGAGGCGGCTGGGGTTGCCGACAAGTTCCTGATTATGGCTCCGCGCGAGGCGACCCGCCAGTCGTTGGAAACCATCACGGCAGGTAAGGACAGCATCGCAATCACGGGCAACGTTTTGCGCGACTACCTGACTGACCTGTTCCCGATTCTGGAACTGGGCACGTCGGCCAAGATGCTGTCGATTGTAAAGCTGATGAATGGCGGTGGTCTGTTCGAAACTGGTGCGGGTGGGTCCGCTCCGAAACACGTGCAGCAATTGGTCGAGGAAAACCACCTGCGCTGGGACTCGATGGGTGAATTCTGTGCTTTGGGTGAATCGCTGAACTTCCTGGCCGACAACAAAGGCAACGCCAAAGCGGGTGTTTTAGGTGCTGCGGCCGAAGCGGCCACGCAAGGCATCCTGGACAACAATAAATCGCCCAGCCGTAAAGTTGGACAGCCGGACAACCGCGACAGCCACTACTGGTTCGCGCGTTATTGGGCCGAAGCCCTTGCCGCGCAGTCCGATGATGCTGAATTGGCAGCAGAATTTGCGCCGATTGCAAAAGAGCTGGCGGACAACGAAGGCAAGATCCTGTCTGAATTGGCGACCGTTCAGGGTGCTGCGGCGGACCTCGGTGGATATTACCACACCGATCCTGCGAAGACCGCAGCGGTAATGCGCCCCAGCGCAACACTGAACGCGATCATCGGCTGATAAACAGTACCCACGCTTTGCGGCGTGGGTATTTTTGGATTGATGAGACCAAAAGAAAAAAGGGTCGACCCCCAAAGTCGACCCTTTTTTGAGTGAGTGGTCAGGCCGAAGCCTCACCGGTGTATTTGATTTCATGTTAACCAATCCACAATTCTTGGAAATTAGGGGATTCCCGTAATCTTCGAGTTTTAAGGTCCAAACTTCTCATAAATTCCGATAAAAAATGAAAAAGGGCCGGTCAGAAGACCGGCCCAAGGCGTTCGGATTTCCGAATTATCAGTTGGAAGCTGCCATCAGTTTTTCGTTGTGCTCACGCAACGTGTCCGAGACAACGGCGTACCATTCACCGGATTCACGCATCTCGTTCAGACCTTTGTTCAGCATCGCCAGATACTGTTTGCCAAACGGATTGCTGCGGTGGCTGATGAAGCGCAGCGACGACAGCGAGGTGACGAAGGGGTTCTCGATCAGGTCGTTCTGGTTCAGACCCATTTCTACCATGGTGTCCGAGAACAATTGAACTTCGAAAGTAGCGACATCTGCGGTGCCGGTCAGAACGGCGTCAAGGCATTCGCGCGCCGTGATCGGCTGCATCAGCGTCATGGTATCGCCGTTGTGCAGGCCTTCCTGCTCCATGTCATGGATGAACCAGCCGTCCATACGGCAGATTGTGGAACCCTGAAGCTCATCGAAAGTAGTGGCGCTTGCGTACTGGCTTTCCGGCAGCGTGTAGAAGCCAACGACAATATCATAAACTGGAACCGACGAGTCGAACTGAGTGCAACGCACTTCGGTTTCCCAGGACCATTCGTATGTGCGGTTGGTGCAGTCCGGCATGTTCCAGGCCATCGAGACGTCGAACGCCCCCAGCGGCAGCAGTGTTTCCAAGTGCGAATTCCAGTCATCCACGAAGCTGACCGAGTAGTCGCGTGCGTTGCCGCCACGCTGCAGCGCGGTTGTGCCCAGACGAGTGATCGCGCCACCACCATTCAGTGATTCATCAGCGAAAGGTGCCCAACCGTTGCCGGTGACCAGCTTGATCGGCGGCTGATAAACGCTGGAGCGTTGCACGCTCGCAGCCCGCTGTTCTTCCGCCGCGATGATTTCCTGAGCGGTCTGACCGTTCGGCAGGCTACCGTCTTCGCAGGGCAGGGCCAGAACCAGGCCCGGCGCAAGCGCGTTCGGGTTGGTGATGACGTTTCGGTTCGCGTTGAAGATCGGCTGATAGTTCGATGTGCCGTAAGCTGCGATCGCGATGGTTGCCATCGTGTCGCCATCGGCAACGGTATAGTTAGTACAAGCTTCCTGCGCAGCGGCGGCGCCGGCGCTTAGGGCGGTGACGGCGGTGGCCGACATTACAACTTTCTTAAGGTTGAATTCAAACATGTCCACTTCCTCTAGACTTTTCTTATAGTTAGGCCAAAAGGGGCTTTAACCATTTTCCATTTGATGACGCAGAGCGGCTGCCACGATGTCTCGCCACTCTCCGGATTGCTGCATGATCGCCAGACCCTGATTGAGCGTCTCAAGGATCGCTTCCCCATCCGGATTATCTTTGTGGGTCATAACGTTAAGCGACTTGATTGCCGCCAGATTGGGGTTCTCGATGATACGGTGTTCATAACCCAGCCGGCCGATTGCCTCGACAGCCAGATGAGCTTCGATCGCGACGATATCGGCGGTCCCGTTCATAAGCGCGTGAAAACAGTCATCGGGTGAAACCGGACGCAAAAGCGAGATTGCCGGTTCGTACAATCCGACCGTATCCATGTGCGACAAGGACCAGCCTTCCGGGCGACAGATGGTTGTCCCGGCGAAGTCGGCATAGGTCAGCGTTTGCTCATAGCCCGAGCCGTCGCGGGCAAAGAACGTGTCCACAACTTCGTAGAACGGGTTAGAGAAGTTGTATGTATCACACCGCGCGCGATCTTTTTCGGAAAGCGCCCCAGCCTCTTCGCAGTTTGGACGCGACCAGGGGAAGGTGGCATCGAACGCGAGTGTCGGCATCAGAAGGTCCAGATGCGATGACCAGTCGTTGACGAACTGGATTTTATAGGACTGTTCGGGCGCGGCGCGCAGCATCGCTGTTTCGACAAGGTAGGTGTAGAGCCCGCGATTGGGCAGCGCCTCGTCGGTGAACGGCGCATAGTCACCGCCAGTGATAAGCAACAACTGACGGTCTCGGATTTCCGGGCGTTCGCCGGCATCTGCATTACGGATCAGCGCTGCGGCTTCTGCCCGGGCGGCTTCGATCTCGTCCTTGGCTGCCGCTTTTGCGGCGATCACCGCATCTTCGCTTGCCTTTTTGGCTTCTGCTTCGGCATCGGCGACACGAGCTTCCGCCTCGGCGATGGCTTTCGCCGCGCGATCCTCGGCGGCCTTGACCAACTCTGCTGCCATTTCCGCGGCCATTGCCTCGGCTTCGGTCTGCGGAGCGGCCGGGGCACGGCCGATCTCTTCCAGACAAGGCATGGTCAGAACGTCACCCACCCGGATGATGTTCGGGTTGTTGCCGATCACGTCCCGGTTTGCATCGTAAATGATACGAAAGTCTTCGGTCGAATACACTTCGATCGTAAGCTCTCGCAGGCTGTCGCCGCGTTGGATTTCGTAGGTTGAGCACGCCTGTTGCGCCGAGGCAGTGCCCGCTGCGGCAGCAAGTGCCAGGCTTGATATGATCAGATGGTTTCTCATGGGTCCTGTTGCTTTGCCTTGTTTAGTTTTTTGTAAGTTTGACAACACCGATTGAGATGTTGTCCTGATCCGGGTCGCCCTTAGCGTTCAGCGCGGCCTGCAGCGCCCCGGCTATGTCTTGTGCAAGCCCGCTGGCATTGGATTGAAGAATGGCCTGAATTTCTGCGTTGCTGAGATATTGCAGGCCGTCGCTTCCCAGAACCAAAACATCCGAAGGTGTCAGGTCCAACGGGGTTTCCGGGCAATCGACCTTTGGAATTGCAGCACCCATGATGACCGAAGTCAGTTGGTTGCGGTCAGGATGCGCCAGCGCTTCGGCTTCGGTCAAAGTGCCTTCAGCCATTTGCGCATCAATCATAGGTGCCATCGAGTGATCTTCGTTGATCTGTGACAGCTCTCCGTCCCGGAACAAGTAAAGTGGACTGTCGCCGATCGAAATCCAGAACAGCCGTTGGCCCAGTAACAAAGTACCCAACATGGTCGAACCCATGTTGAATCCAGCCCCTTGTTCCTCGGAATAGCCGGCGATGGAGGCATTGGCCTGCATCGCCGCCAGAGGCAACGCGTCGATCAATGCGGACTCGGGTGTTGTTGCACCTTCAAGCTCAGAATCTAACGCGTCACGCCAGGCCTGGATCACAAGGTCAGAGGCGACTTCGCCCGCCGCATGCCCGCCCATGCCGTCAGCGACGACGACATAGCTTGCGTTCGCCGCATCGAACATGCGCGAGGCAACCGCGTCCTCCTGCGTGCCACGCTGGCCCTTGTCCAGGATCAGCGCAATATCATATGCCGGTGTCGCCAGCATCTATCAGGAATCCCGCCAGTCAAAGCCATCGTCACAGAAGGCGGCAAAGCGGATTGAGGTTTCACTGATGCGGATCAGGTCCCCGCTGGACAGTGGGACGGTGCTGAGGACCGGCTTGCCGTTCAGGCGCACCAAGTTGGCCTTGCCGCCGTGTCCCAAGTAACATTTGCGGTCCTCAGGATCATACGCAATCACCGCATGGTTGCTACGGGAAATACCAGTGTCTCCAAAGTCCAGTTGAATGGCCTGATCGTCATTGCGGCCAATCTGCATCAAGCCCTCGGTCAGCGTTACGCTTGCACCCCGGCCCGGACCGCCAGTGATGACCAGCCAACCAACTGGGAAAGACTGTTCGGAATTGTCGGTTTTGGCTGCAGGTTCTGCTGTCTCAATGAGGTCCTGCACATGTGTATCGGCGCGTTCGAAACCCAGGAAGGTTGTCTTGACGCGACCACGACGATCTTCGGCAGCCGCGGGTTGCGGAACCGGTGCAACCTCAACCAAAGGTTCTTCGGCGACCGGTGTTTCTGCCACTGGTTCTGCGGCGGGTTCGTCAGCAACGACTTCGATAATCTGTTCCGGCTCGGGGTCCTCGACTTGAATTACTTCGTGCTCGACAACCTCTTCAGTGACCGCTTCGACCTCTTCTTCAACTGCCGAGTGCAGCGTCAACACGGTCTCTGCTTCGGGCGCGGGTGCCTCGTCCGCCACGTCCTGAACTTCTGCGATAACTTCAGCGACGACGATTTCATCCTCAGCCTCAGTTGTATCCGCTACGCCTTCCTCAGAGAAATCTGGCATTTTCTCTTCGGGTACCAACTCATCGGTTTCTTCGTAGCTGTCCGAGGACATATTGCCACCTGCCAGCGCTTCGCGCAGGGCATTGAAATCGGCGATTGGTTCGGCCTTTTCCGCCTCTGGCGCTACCGCTTCTTCGGCTTCGTTCTCTTTCGGTTTGCCGGCACCTTCGAGAAGCCGGCTAAGAGGGCTTTTGTATTTGAACATGGTGTCGACACCTTTATTTCTTGGCACAGGACAACGGTCCCATGGGGCTGCTTCTTACCTCTGTGCGCGGTTGCACAACGGCATGGATAGTTTTGATAACAAGTCACTTTCTACTTCCGCGACGGGCCGGTTCCCGTCAGGGGTGCCAAATTTGGTACAACCCTCAGCAAACACTTACTGGCAGATCACACACGAACCGGTCAGATCACTCCTGCGCTAAGGGCATGTCAGCATTCGTTTCGACCCCACTGCGCAAAACGCTGAAACGGGCCTGCGGCTGGTTTTCGGAAACAAGTTTGGCCAACAAAACATCAAGGCTGTCCGAGCCATCAATGCCAGTTCCCGAATTTGTCTCTGCGACCAGGACATCCCCTTCCTGCAAGCTGCCTGTCGCCTCGGGCGGAACCGAGCTCAGGACTGTTTTCCATCCCGCACCGTCTTTGTTCTGAATTGTGAAAACGTAGCCATTTTCCAGGCCGAGCACGCGCATCGCGGGCAGTGCCAACAATCCGTTCTGAGGGCGGGTTTCACCCAATGTGCGATACCGGGCAGAAACGCGGATGTAGCCGTCTGGATCTACCTTCAGATCGTTCAACACCTGAGCGGCAAAAGTCGTATCCGCCTGCACCGGTGTGCCATTCAGAGTAAAGATCGTGGCGCCGCGCTTGACCCACTCACCCACAATTGACGCGTCTATATCCTGGTCTACACCGGTTATCGCAATCACGTTGCCGGTCGAAGCCCGGCGGCGTGATGTCTGAAACGGGATGTCTACGTCCCAGTGAGAGAATGCGATCTGTTGTTCTGCCAGGTTCACCGGTTCCGCCGGAACAAGCGGCGTTGGCTCGACGGTCGCGGCTTCAGCCGTTTCCGTCGCCGCTGCTTCTTCCTGCTCCGTGGCAACCGGGTCTTCTTGCGCCTGCTCGACAGGCTCTGGAGTGGATGCGACCTTGGCCTGCGTGGTCTCAGCTGGTTCTGGTGCCGGCTCCACTTCGGCTGCGGTCACTTGCTCGACCGGTTCCTGCTCAGATGTTTCGACCGCGGCGGTTTCTTCCACCGTTTCCGTCACGACGGGGGCTTGCGTCGATGCGGTGTCCTCGACCGGAGTTTCCTCTCCGGACATCAGGAAGAACCCGCCTGCCGCCAAAGCGGCGACCACGGCCACGCCCGCAACAATTTTGCCTGCACCACTGGATCCGCTTTTGACCACGGTATCCACCGCGACCGGAGCTTCATCCTTCGATGTGAACGTAGCGAGCCCGTCGTCGTTCTTGTCCTCATTGCCCAGTGCAATGTCTGTGTTTCCGGCAAGCAATGCGGTGACAACGGCTTCGGCGTTTTCGCTTTCAGCCTTAATCCTGGCCTTTTCTTCTTCTTCGTCTTTATGGTCCATCGCCACGATCACAGACACCGGCCGATAGTCAAAGCTGTCGAACATCACGCTGGGGCCGCGGAACATGCGTAACCAATCGAGTGCCGTCTGCAGGCGGTCCGTTGAGTGAACTTCCATCGCCTTGTCGATGGCTTCAAGGAACCCGTCGGGATAGCCTTCAAAGCGCCCGGCCAGTGGAGTGTAGGGGTCCTGCTGGCTGTTGTTGAAGGCGTTCAGGCGGGTTTGGCCGTCGATCGGACGTTCGCCACTGATTGCGTGATAGAGCGTCGCCGCAAGAACATAAAGGTCACTGCTTGGCCCTTGCTCTGCGCCGCGCACGTAAAATTCGTGCGGTGAATACCCATCCTTGATGACACGCAGGGTCATCAACGCGGCAGACTGGTGCGCTGCCTGCTCACGCGCGGCACCAAAGTCGATCAGAACCGGATCGCCGTTTTCGTCTATTAGGATGTTGTCTGGCGAAATATCCCGATGCAGCATGCCACTTTGGTGGATGAAAGACACCGCCGACAGCATCTTTTCAGTGACCTGAACGATAAAATCGGGGCCAGCCTTGTTTTCGAGGTTCTCGACATAATCCAGTAGATCGCAGCCGCGGATGTAGTTCATCGCGATGTAGGCTGTCTCGTTGTCTTCGAAGACCTGATGTACATCCACAATGTTGGGGTGCACCAGACGGGCGTGATTGCGCGCTTCGAGGATAAACAGGTCGATGATCGCGCGCAGATCGTCTTTGTAGCCCGGTTCAACCGGTTCAACCAAGTCGCCATTGCGACGGCAAAGGGCACCGGGATAGCACTCTTTGATCACAACTTCGCGTTCCAGACTGTCCCGCGCAAGATAGGTGATCCCAAATCCGCCATTGCTGATAAAGCGCAGGATCTCGTACTGCCCGCGCAACAGCTTGGCGCCTGGTTGAAGACCTTCAATTTTCGGTTCGTCGTGCGTCGCGCCGACGGCCTGGTTGTGGCTCATTTCTTTCCGCCCGTTCTAATCGTTTTGCGGCTTACTTAACTGGGCTTTCAGCCCGCGAACTCACAACCAAACACAACCGCAGGACACTCAAGTACGTTAGACGTTTCAAATTTGACTTTATTGGGGCCGCCTGATGGCTTCACTAAGAACCCAGCGCCAAGAAAATCCACATATGGTGCCATTGCGTGCATGTGAATCTAAATGTTGATTTTTTACCGGTAATACTTGCGGACTGAGTGCCTGTTTTTTGCGGATTGGTCACTAAATCCGAAACAATAAACGCGCGATTCTGAGGGCTTCGAATCGCTGCATTGCGGCTCAATTAAAACGGGTAGGCGTCAGGTCCCGGTTTTTGCCTGAACGGAATCGACGCGGCTGCCGGCCCAGGCGAGGTTGTCGCTGAGCTGGGCGAGGATGCTGATCGCGTCCTTCAGTGGCGCGTCACCGCTTTCGAATTGCAGTAGCAAAAGAAGATCAGTGGCCTTTTCAAACTCACCGGGAATCCAGTCAGCTTCAGTGGCGATTTCGCCTCCTTGCTCCAGACGCTCCGCAAAATCTTCGACGATTTCCTGACAACTGTTCAGGAATGCGGCCGGTTCTATATCTGATGTCTCGCGCAAGTCGTCATAGATGCTGGCAATTGCCGCCAGCCAGTCTTCAAGGATCGGGTTTTCAAGCGGGGGAAGGGCGGATTCCAACGTCGCATGAATCGACGGTGCTTCGACCTGCGCTGGTTCAGCTTCTGCGATGTCCAGGGTGGAGAGATACGGAAGAAACTCTTGCTCGATGTCATTTCGGGCAGCTTCCAAATCCTTCAAACGCCGCTCGGATGCGACTTGCAGGACCTGTTCGGCCAAATTTTGACCGCCACAGGTCTCCCACAGATCAAAATCAGGCTCGGGTTCTTGCGCCATGGCTTTGACCGCGACTGGTGTGCCGATAGGCACGACAGACCGGAAGAATTTACCTTTTTCTTTTTCCAATCGGTTCAGAACACGGTCCAGCGCGTCGCGAACCGGGGGGAGATCCGCGTGGGTTACGGCTAGCAAGCTATTCGAGCGCAACTCTTGCGGAACTTGTGCCCAAAGGTGGCGCTCAGTCTCACGCCAGGCATTGGTCCCGTTCGTGCACCAGATGGCACAGTCGACATAGGACAATAGGTCCAGAGTGGACTTGTAGGTGTCATCCAGTGCGCCGGTTCCCGGCAGATCGAACAATGAGATCTCTTGCAGGGCAGGGGTATTCAGCCCGATCGAGATAAAGTCCGGGTCGTCTGCCGCGGCTTTTTCCAGTGCAATGCCGGAATAGACTTTGGGCTCTTTGTCCCACCAGCCAACCGTGGTTTCCGGTGCATCCGCATAGGCCACGATAACCAATGGCAATTTCAAGTGTTGAGGGCCGGTTGGCAGAATGTCCGCCCCGGCTAGCATGTTTGCGAGGCTGGATTTTCCGGCCCCGAATTCCCCGGCAAAACCGATGTTTACCGCATTCGAAAGCCGTTCGGCATGGAACAAGGCGCGCTCGCGCATCTTGTCCAGACCCGCCTCTGAAGGCAGGTTTTCGGTGGCGGTCAGGAAGCGTTCAAGCTTGCGTACGTCCTGTTCGGTTCCGGGAAATTCAATCATTCCGCAGCCTCTGCTAATTTCTTGTCGGCGCTATTGCCGCCAAATACCGCATCCAGATCATCTGCAACACGTTGTGCCTGATCGAATGCTGCCTGTGCTTCTGCACGAACATTGGTTTGGCCGGTTCCGGCGCGTTGTTCAAGATGTCCTGCCAACAAGGCCAGATAGTGATCAAGAACGGTGTTCAGACGCTCAAGCAGATCGGCGCGCGCCGTGTCCACCAGATCGTCCCCGATCATTTCGAATTCCTGAACGATCATCCGTTCGGCCCGAGCGACCACAATTTTACGCGAAATCAGACGGGACAGCCAACTGACGCGCAGTTCCACGGTAATGCCCCGCGTCAGTGCGGTGGTATCCGGACGGAACCACCGAACCGCACTGGTATTCATCCGACTGTCGGTCGGGTCTTGCCAGCCGGGCAGGGCGCGAAGTGCGGCATTGCTGTTCATGTCGACCGCATAAAGCTCGCTGAGCATTCGCTGCCGCACCACCTGTGTCGCACCCTGAACCAGCTCGCGCATGCGGTCCCGCAGCGGCGAAAAGTTCAATTCGGTGTCACTGCCCTTGGCCAACAATGGGGAATCGCCATTCGGTCCGCGGACAACGGCAGAAACGGCTTCAGACACAGTGTCATCCATAACGCCGCGAAGATTGGCCAACACATCATCCATATCGTCAATGATCTGTGTGGTTTTTTCCGAAACCAGCGCGCGCAGTTCGGCCAATGTTTTGTGGTTTTCGTCGCCGTCGGTCATGTCGGCGGAGTTTTCGTCGTCAATTACGCGCAGATGGGCCTTGGACCGTTCCAGCTCACCTTGGGCAAAACTGTTAAGGTGCTGCCAGGCCATCTTGAGCTGTTCGTCACGAGGCCCATGCGTCAAGGCGTTGGTAACATGGCGGCGCAGATCGGGCAGACCCGAGGCGATCATTGCGGCAAAGCGCAACACGCCCTCACGGCTGATCGGGCCGGGACCTTGTTTGATCTCTTCTACACCGTCCAGATATTGTTTCATCTGCTCTGGGTGGGCGCGCAGCCAAGCCAGAACGTGATCGTGGTTCACGCCGGTATCGTCGCCGGTCAAGGCATAATGGGCCCATTGTGCGCTGCCCATCAGAACGTCAATGTCCGAGTTGCCCAGGGCTTTTTCCAGGCCTTCCAATACATCCGTCCGGACTTTTTCGGCATCCTCGGCCCCGCCGCCCAACTCGTCCACACGGTTGATGAACACTACGATTTGTCCCAGTTCCAGCGCCTGCATCAGGCGGAACAGTTTCAAATCTGCCCGTGAAAGGGCCTGATGAGCAGACAAAACCACAACAAAGAAATCGGATTCTTTGAGGTATTGGCGCGAGATTTCTTCGCGGATCAGCAGCGGGTCGTTGACACCGGGCGTATCCGTGACCGTCAGCGGGAACGGAAAATGGCCAATGTCAAAGTAGACCTCGGCCTTGCGCGTGATGTCACTGTATAGTCCCCGATCTGAACCGGGGTCGTATTCTTCACCGTCAGTTGGATCGTCACCGGCACAAACGTAGCGGGCCAGATCGTCCGAGTTCAGATGCTCCAGATCGTGATGCTGACCCAGCAACTGCTCATAGCTGTCGCCTAATCGCAGTTGGGCGCGGGTTTTCATTGCGTCGACCTGCTCTTCGATCATCTCGCGTTTATAGCTGTCCTCATCGTCGGGGAACATGTTGCGCAGCTCTTCGCCCTCGGCGATCAGCGCCTGCCACTGACGGTTATCGAAGAAATGAAATTCGGCCCCTTCGGTCCGACCCGAGGGGTGACCGAAATGCATATCGGTGATTACGGTCGTCCACGGATTCACATCCGAAGGCAGGTATTCGGCCTGCCCGGTAAAGCCATTGATCAGGCGAGACTTGCCAGCCTTGATCTGCCCGACAAATGCGATTGACGGTTTTAGATTTGAAAGGTCGCCGACAATACGCGAAATGAACTGGCGGGTCTCGTCATTGCTGACCCCGTTCATATCTTCGGCGATTCTTATTAACTCACGACGGTTATTTTCACTCATACTGTTACCCTGGGTACTTGCAATCACAGATTGAATTAGTCGAAAAATTGAATATTACGGGCGCGCTCATTCGGAACGCTCCGTCAGAGATGTCCACAGATTCACAATGGCGCCTAGCTTGCGCGCCTCGTGAACGACCATGGAAAACTCTTTGCCGTCATTCAGGACGGCCAAACCAGACCCCTTGCCACCGGACGGACGCATGACGATCAGTTGTGGATGATCCAGCGCGGTGGCCGCGTCATCATCCCAGCCCGACAGGTCACGCGCGAACTGCGCCAGCAAAGTTTCATCTGCATGTAATGGCTGATCTTCACTACAATCGCCGTCAGACTGAACCATTTCTCCGCCTTCAGCTTTGACCCGGATGCGACCAACAGCCAAACGCTGGCTGCCGAGATAGAACTGGTTGGCCAAATCGCTGGCATCGTCTGTTGCTTCCACGTCATTTGCGGGCTCGGCTGTGTCCGGAACGACCGCTATGACGGGTTCAGCGGGCATTTCGATCATCGTGCAAGCACTAGCGATTTCGCTAAAAGTGATTCCGACATCGTCCGCTTCCAGCGTGGCGTCCGGCCGTAGGGATATCAAGCTGAGCGGTGCAGGCGCCGCGGCAATATCGGTTACCAGTTGCGCCAATTGTCCAGCCAGCGTATCGCGTTCTTCGGTCTCGAAATCAGGCGCAACGCCGGACCGGACACGAAAGACATCAGTAACCCGAGAGCTGTTGACCTCAATCGCGAGACAATCGCCATTGGCAGCCGTAAACTCCAACCGGCGCGGCAAAACAGTGCCACGGATGGACTGCAATACCTTTTCGCGGCGCTCAAGCGCAGTGTCTCCAGCAAGCGCGACGGCTGGCTCCAGTCGGGCAACCGATGATCGCCCAATGTCCTCGAGCAAATCGAGTATGTTTGTATCCATCATGCCGTGACCCCCTCTGGTCCCGTCTAAACTGCGGCCGCGACGGGCCCCAGACTGAGATGCGATTTTGTCAGTGCCAACCCTACATTCGCGCTGTTGCGACAGATGTAGCAGACCACATGATCCGGATAGGCCTGCGTCCGCAAGAAAATGTTCAACCGATCCTTTGAAAACACCGCGATTTCCCCAAATCCCGGATTTTCGGCATCAGTATTACCTGATTGCCGCAGCAATGTTTCAAAAGCGCCCACGCCGCCGCCCTGAAACAGGTTCGCCACCGCAAGCGCGAGACTGTCCAGCACTTCGGCGTCCTCTTGATCGCGGACACTGGTCCCCAATAACATCCCTGTTTCCATGTCGATATACCCGGCTGCGACGCAGTCGGGTATCGTTTCCATCGCAGATTTCAATGCGGCTTCGATAGACATCGGGCTTCCCGTCCTTCTACCTTGATTTCACGTTATAAAACATGCCATTCAGCCCCGCCCTTGTTCCCGGCTTTCGGAAGCGTTGAAACGTCTTTTTTTGCGTCGCGGGCGCCGTGTTCAGCGGCGATCTTGTCGAACTCTTCCAGGAAGGCCACAAAAACTTTTTTCAGGCCTTCGGAGTCTTCGGGAAGATCCTCACCAGCGGTGATCTCGCGCCACATCGCCGATGCGCTGAGTGTTGATCCGGCGTCCGCATTCAGCAATTTCTCAAGGGTTTCAGACTTAGGCTCGGCCTCGGACGTTCCGTTTGACATCGGCACGACCTGCGTTTCGATCAGGCCGCTGGTCTCTGGTTCCAGTTCGAACTCATCGGCCGTACCATCCGATTGCTCGGCGAGCAATGCAACGATTGACGACACAGATGTGTCAGCGCGTTGCGCGTCTGCTTCGGGGTTTTCGGATACAGCATCTTCAGCTGCGTCAGCCAGCTTATCCTCAATCGACGCCAATAGGTGATCCTGACCATCGGAGCCGGTGTCAGGCTGATTTGCCTCGCCTTCACTCTCGGCTTCCAGTTCCAAGGTCTCTTCTTCGTCGAAATCCTCGTCATCCAGTTCAAGAAACGCGTTTTCTTCCGAAGGGATCTCGGCAACATCGGCCAAATTCAGAGGCTGACTGGGCGTTTCCCGGAAGAAAGAACGCAGCTCGTCCTGATCGGTTTCGGTCTCAGGTTTGGTTTCTTCCGATATCGCGGTCATCTCAGCGCGCAACCGTTCAGCCTCATCCGCATCAATCCGGGGGGCACGTTCCGTATCGTTTGAGCGTGCTTCAACGCGGGCAGGGCGTACAGGAAAGCTTGTCACCACTTCGTCCTGCGCATTTTCGTCCTGAACGGGATTGACCAGCTTTAGTGGAGTGGGCTGTTCGGCGCTTTCAGTGGTTTTGCGTGGGGGGATCGGTTGGACACGTGGCCCATCAGCAAGGCTATTGTCGATCTGGTACCGCGCCAGCATGTCTGCGCGATTGTCCATGATCTGCTCGGTGATCTCAAGAAAGCTGTCTACCATCTTGCCGCCACCGCTGCGTCCCCACAGTTCGGCATCGCCGCTCTTGTCGCGGGCGGTGATCGCATCGCGAGCTGAGAATAAAATCGACCGGTTGAACAGATGCCCTGCCTCGCGGTTGACCCGGCGCAACACCTTTTGGCGGTCTTTCGGACCCAGTGTATCCGCACGTGTTACCAACAGCAGCGAGTTGTGCTGCAACCGTTCGGGCAGGGCGACCCATGTCGCCCGTTCGGTCTCGCGCCAGGCTTGGGTTGCATGTGTGCACCACAGCACGCCGTTGGCCTGACCTACGGCGCGACGCCAAACATCGGTTGAAATCTTGGGGTCCGAGATACCCGGCGTGTCGATCAGATCAACCGCTTCGAGGATATCGGATTCAAGAAAAATACGAATGAATTGGGCGTCGTTTACGCCGACCGATTCCAACGCATCCAGTTCAATATTCTCGCGCGTACCATCATGGCGCTGCACATAGGCTGATTGCTTACCCCAGCTGAACCAGACCGGCGGCAACTGTGTGGCCGTCACTTGGGTTGGCAGCGCGTGCGACCGAAGCAGAAAGTTCATCAGCGTCGATTTGCCGGCGCTGAACTCTCCCATAAGGGCAAAGACCGGCTTGCGGCGGGACCACTGCTCGATGCGTTCCCATGCTTTGGGCGAGACGAAACGGGTTTGTGAGTCTTTTGCCATATCGCTACTTATGCTGCCTCGTTACTAAGATCTTTCAGGATGTCGCCCAGAATATCGTCACGCGATTTCTGTGGTGTCAGTCCTGCCATCAGAGCTGCGTTGCGGCTTGGGTCATTCTCGGCCGAGGCCGAAATGCTAAGCAACGTCTCTTTCTGCTCGCGCATGAAATCTGACAGGACGGCACGTACGTTTTCCAATACGGCTGCGACCTGATTTTCTTCGATATCCTTGGTGATCGAATTCGCCTCGGACGCGATCAGGCGCGTATAGTCGGCTGCATAAGCTTCGAACCCTTTGCGGCGCTGCCACCAGCGACGCCACCAGGTGCTTTGCAAGTCCAAAGCGATTGTTCGCCCAATTCCGAGTGGGGGTGGGACACGCGGAACAATGGGCGCTTCGATACTGAACTCACCCAGGTGATTGCCCAGTATCTTCTGATACAGCGTCTCAATATCTGCGGCCGCCGTATTGTACAGCGCACCTGCTTCTTTGCGCATCGACCGCGCAAAGCTGAAATATGCGGCCTTTTGCAAGGTGCGCAGCCCCGCTGGATCATACTGCCATGTGCCTTGTTCGCCGTTCAGCTCAAGGTGGGCAATCAGCGAATCCGTTGCACGTTTGACAAAGTTCGATTCCGCTGAATTCAGTCGCTCCAACACCTTCGCACGCAGGGATGCGGTCAATTCGGCCGCTTTCTTTTCATATTGATCCGAGAGTGTGGCAATCGCTTCCTCTGGCGATACCCCGTCCAAATCACGCACAAGGCCTTCGCCGCCCGAAAGGGTCTTGGCAACGGCCGTGGCGCGGATTTGACTGGCGATATTGCGGGCGCGGTGACGGACGCGATCCAGCAAACGGGTGCCTGCGCCTTCGGCGATGCGTTCGTTCATGGCCAACAGCAAATCGGGCAAGCCGGACAGTGCCCAAATCTTGTCGAGCGAGGGTGCCTGATCGCCAAAACCGGCGGCCAGATAGAACGTGTTCAACGCCTCGCGGGATTCATCGGAAAGAATCTCAGGGTTGCCCGTCAACGCGGCCTCGGCCCACAAGGCGCTGCCAAAGACAACACTGGTATTGGCGTCGATATTGTTCTGTTTGAGTGTATCCTGAATGCGGTCGCGGATTTCCGGCACCTGATTGACCGGATCAGCCAATTCGTCAATTCGGTTCACAAACAGGATGATCTGCCGGTTCTCGAACTGGGCGATAATCCGCATCAGCGCCATGTCCATTGTCGTCAGCGCTTGGCTGGCAGCCAGAACAACAACGCAGACCTCAGATCCGCGCAAGCTGCGCAGGGTGATCTGTTCGCGGACCATAAAGGTATCGTTGACACCCGGCGTGTCGCACAGCTTCAACGCAATCGGGTATTGCGGAATGTCCATATACAGTTCTGCCGACTTCGTCACATCGGCGAACCGCCCGGTCTTGGGGTTGATGTCCGGGTCATCTTCGTCACCCAGACAGACATAGCGCTGGATCAGCTCTTCGTCGAAGTAATCATATTGATGGCTCTGCCCCAGAATCAGGTCGAAATGCTGGCCCAATCTGGATTCGGATTTAGCCTTCATCTCGCCGATCTGGCGGCGAATGTCATCCATCTCGTCATCGGCGCCAGCGCGGTTTGCCAGCTCACCCAGACGGCCGCCGCCGACCATCAGGTTGTCCCATTCTTCCTGTTCAAAGAAGGTAAATTTGGCGCGTTTGTCGCCTTCGGTGCGGGTGTTGATGTTCAGTGTGGTCACCACCGATGTCCACGGGTTTACATCCGACGGCAGCAGGGCAGGGCGCCCGGCCAGGATGTTCACGATCGAGGACTTACCAGCCTTGACCTGCCCGACCATCGTAACGCTGGCCGAGAAATTCTCCATCCGCGTCTTGAGCGTGGCAAGACGCGCGGACGAACGTGCATCCGCCACCTCTGTCAATTGATCAATCTGTGCGGTCAGCGAGTTCATCGCTGACGTCATGGGCGTCAGTGCCTCATTGCCAACTGACAAAAGATGGTCGTTGCGCGCCATGTTCAGCCTCCGGTTCCGGTCGCGGCCAACGTGTCTGTTGGCGTGCTGGTCATGGTGTCGATTCGGGCGATCAGATTCAGGGCATTGCCCAAGATAGCGGCTTCGGCGCCCGGCGAAATCGACTCGAAGGTGTGGCAATCCGCCAAAACTTCGATCGAGCTGAAGCGCTCGCTATTTTCAAGGCGGGCAAGACGACGCCCGGTCGGAAAGCCCTCGGATTTGGTTTCGGGCAGCGGCATACGCGAGTTGGCTAGCAAGTATCGCCGCCCCGAGCGCGTGCGCAATGAAACGCCAAACCCGGTGTTTGGATGGTCGCGGTTCAGGGATTTGAGTTCACCAAGAAAACTTTCACGCGCAAGGCCAACGGCTTCTTGCTCGGCAGCAGCGGAGTTCATCATATTGGTCACGTTTCAGACCCTTGTACTGGAGTTGAGCGAAAAAACTCGTACAGCGCCCGAAGGCAAAAAAGACTCATTAACTCCTTCTGCTCATAAGTGACTTTCAAGGCGGTCTTATTTTGACGCGAATAAGATTTTTTGGCGTTTGAATTGTGTCGCAATTGTGTTTGGTAATATTTTTCAACCACAACCTGCGGGCGTATTTTCGGCATCAATGTGAACAGCGCCATTTTTTGTTAGCAGCATTCAAGAGCAGAAAACTTGCAACGATGCGCACGTGTGGTATTTTTGGTAATGCGCCTAGAGCGCTGTTTATAAACAGTAATTATTCTATCTGTTGAAATCAACCTGACACCAAATCCACCCAGAGGACGTCTGTAAAATATATGTATGTTGCATTCGACTTTGGGTTCTCATCATTGCCCGCCCTTAGATGAGGAGCGCATTACTCAACGTAAGATAGTTTTCTACTGCTCACCAAAAGGACCGGAATGTTGCTAAATACAAAACAATGAAATTAGTCAAACTTGCCCAAGTAATCTTTTCTATCTGCTCGTAGAACGCCAAAAATCAGGCTGCTTTCCTGCCGCGAACCGCATCACATGAGAATATCCCGCATCCCGCTTAGCGGCAGCGTCCGGCAGACACCATTTTTGCACGACGGTCATATTTGCACGACGGTCAGTTCAGAAGCGTGTTGCGCCGATGTCATCAATAATCTTGCGCACAACTCAATTTTCCCTCTCGCACTCTGTGGCAAGCTTTGCTATTCACCCCGACATTCCGGCACCGAGTGCCTGGGTTGCGGGTGTGGCGAAATTGGTAGACGCACCAGATTTAGGTTCTGGCGCCGCAAGGCGTGGGGGTTCAAGTCCCTCCACCCGCACCATACCATTTCAGAGAATTTTCCCGTCCGGACCGCCTTTGCCGGCTTTCAGGCAATGACCAAAGTTTCGTACGGGACAGCCGACTGGATTTTGACGTTTGAACAGTCGGGTCCGCTCGCCAAGCGAACGATTAGGTGACTGCATCCAGAGTGAAAACACCGGCCTCTATGATTTGGAAATGCAGGTTACATGGCCTGCATTTCGGAACGCGCAGTCAGGAGAACAGGTAGTAGGTCGTTGGGGACGTGGCTAAAATAGCCAATGCAACGACAAGCCAAACCAAAACGCAAACCCAGTAGGTTCCCGGATTTTCAGCGCGGGTTACCCGTTCCCACAAGTAGGTCGAACCAAATACCAAGTCTCTGATAGCCCATAACAACAAGCCAAGCCCCACATAGAACCAAATATCCATAATTCCCTCGCGTGATGAGTTTGGCGCAACTTAGGTTGTCAGAAATGATTGCGCAATTGTGCATTGATCATTTTCGGCAATTGCTGACCAAAGAATCTGGTTAATGTCGGCCTTTCAGCGATCTCTTCACGTCCATAGCACGCGCTTGCGGACCCAAAACCCCGCCACTATTGCCCGGCCAATCCCATCTGGCGCACGGCCAGGTCGCGCATTATCTCTTCGGATCCGCCGCCAATTGCCATTATTTTGATTTCGCGCCAGATCCGCTCGACCGGATTACCCAGCATGTATGCGGCACCGCCAAAGATCTGCATCGCTTCGGAAGCAACAAATTGCAGTGACGTCGTGGCCTGAACCTTGGCCTTTGCAATTTCGGCGACTGGCATCAGGCCCTGTTCAATTGCCCAGCAGATCCGTTCGATATATGCCTCATTCATATCAATCCGGGCAGACATTTCTGCAAACTTGTGGCCAATGACCTGATGTTCGACCAGTCGCCTGCCGAATGTCTTGCGTTCCCGTGCCCAGTCCAGGGCACTATCGTAGCATAGTTTCATCATACCCAACGAAGCGGATGTCAGGCCAAGCCGTTCAAAGTTAAAATTGTTCATGATTGCGACAAAGCCCCTGTTCTCAGGCCCCAACAACGCAGTAGAATCCAGCTCGCAATCATCGAAATGCAGCGTTGCTTGCTGTGAACTGTGCCAGCCCATCTTGCCACCCAACGGTGTACGGCTGAATCCGGGCGCGTCATGAGGGACCAAGAACAACGAAATGCCGGTCAATCCTGGGCCGCCAGTGCGGGCACCAACCACAAACCATTCGGCATCCATCCCCCCGGTGATATAGGTCTTTTCCCCGTTCAGAATCCATTGGCCGCCTTTGCGTTCGGCCTTTGTTTGAATATTGGCCACGTCCGACCCTGCGCCCGGTTCGGTGATCCCAAGGGCCGACATCATGCGCCCCGAGATGATCTCGGGCAGCACTTTCTGTTTGAACTCCTCGGAAGCGAATTTCGCAATTGGGCTGATTGAAATCGTACGCCCCCCAACGGCGGCTCCGATACCGGATGCCCCACAGCCGAACAGGATTTCACTATAATCATGGCGCATAAAGGCATTGTCGAAACCCAGACCGCCGTATTCCTCATCAATCCCAAAGCCAAAAACGCCGAACTCAGCAATTGCGGCATGCAGCTCCCACGGGACGCTGCGATCCGCCTCCCATTGATCAATATGAGGTTTGATTTCGGATTCGACAAAACGCTGGAAATTTCCGCGAAAAGCTTCGCGTTCAGGGGTCATGAAAGGGGATGGCAGGGTCATTTGACCTCCTCGACGTCATGTTCGGGCAATACCTGAAGCTGGCTTTCCATCATGCGGGCAAAGCGATCCATCATCTGCGTAAGGTATTCTGGCGACGAAACGAATTTCTCATGCAGCAACAAACCACGCAGGAAATTCCGGGTGATGCTCCACAACAATTCAGTGTCGTTACGGTCACCCGTTGCGCTGACATACCGGGCGGAGATCAGGCTGAGGTTCGATTTGTCCCAGTCTCTCAGGCTTTTTTCCAGCATTCCGAACAGTGCCGGGTCCGTTCGGCAAGCAACCAGAATCTCAACTATGGCGCGTCCGCCCGCGGAATTTACGATATTGGCCCAGGCAGACATAATCAGATCATAGACGGGCTGAGGCGCGCGATCATGTGGCCAAAGCGGGTTTTGCGCATTGCCCAATAGTCGCATCGCGGTCGCTGCGACCAGGGCCTGTTTCGTGGGGAAGTGATGCGTAATTGCCCCGCGTGAGATACCCGCCTTGGCTTGTACTTTGGCAAAAGTAGTCTCGGCATACCCAAGCTGATCCAGACAAGTGACCGTCGCGTTGCAGATTTTGGCCTGCATATCTCGGGACCTTTGATCCTGGACTGAGGTTTTTTTTGGCATCGATTCCGTCATCTTCCGTCGCGTCGCAGTGGTAAATCTTCGTTGACCAAGGTGATCAGCAAATCATAAAAACAGAACAGTCGGTCTGTAAACTGCGGATCGCACCCAAGCGGGAGAGACGTGGCGTGACACATTCTCTGCGGATCGGAGGAGCAAGTGGTTTTTGGGGGGATGCCCCTCATGCGACACAGCAATTGCTGCGTGCCCCAGGGCTCGATTTTCTGGTCTACGATTACCTTGCCGAAATCACCATGTCGATCATGGCCCGCGCCCGTCTTAAAGACCCCCAAAAGGGATATGCGGTGGATTTCGTCTCTGACGTTATGGCCAACAATTTAACCCAAATCGCCGAGCAAGGCGTCAAGGTCTTGTCAAATGCAGGCGGGGTCAACCCAGTTGCCTGCGCTGATGAATTACGTCGCAAATCTGCAGAGTTGGGATTGAACTTGAAAGTTGCAGTGGTCGAAGGCGACGACCTGCTGCCGCGTGTGGCTGAGTTTGTCGATCGGACTGAGATGTTTTCCGGTGCACCGATGCCACCGATCGAAAAGATCGCCTCGGTGAATGCTTATATTGGGGCTGGGCCGATATTGGCGGCGCTGCACGGCGGTGCTGATATCGTCATCACGGGCCGCTGCGTCGACAGCGCTCTGACTCTGGCGGCGTGCATGTATCATTTTGGATGGCGGCCCAAAGACCACGACTTGCTAGCTGCCGGGTCGCTTGCGGGGCATCTGCTGGAATGTGGTCCGCAAGCCACCGGAGGCAATTTCACGGACTGGAAATTGGCAGGCGACATCGCCAAGATCGGCTATCCAATTGTCGAGGTAAACGCCGATGGCGGGTTGGTCCTGACCAAGCCGCAGGGCACAGCTGGATGTGTGACCCCGGCTTCGGTCTGCGAGCAGATGCTGTATGAGATCGGCGACCCGCAGTCCTATTTTCTGCCTGACGTGATTTGCGACTTTTCCAATGTCAGGATCAAGCAATCCGAGCCAGACTATGTAACCGTTTCGGGTGCAAAAGGCCGCGCGCCGACAGGGCAGCTCAAAGTGTCCGCCACCTGGGCGGATGGCTATCGCGCGGGCATGACGATTCTGATCAACGGGCGTGAGGCACGACAAAAGGCGAAGGCTTTTGCCCAAGCGGGGTTGGATCGCGCGCGCGCTGTCCTGCACCAGATCGGTGCTTCCGACTATCGCGAGGTGTCGTTTGAAGCCTTCGGGGGTCGGCCCGGTGACGGCGATTACGAAGAGATCTCGTTCAAGGCAGCCGTGAAACACGACGACCCTCACGCAGTTGGAGTATTCCTACGCGAGATGACCGGGTGCGCACTGGCCGCACCGCCGGGGTTGCACATCTTTACCGGAGGAGGGCGTCCAAAACCCTCGCCAGTCGTTGCCCTGTTTTCCTTCTTGGTGCCAAACGACACGCTGACCTATTGCGTAACGATGGATGGGGAGCAGATCGCCTACAATCCGCCGAAAACGTCCCCACAAGACCCGGAACCTGTCCCGGCAAAAGCCCCAGAAACAGCCGATGAAAAGGTGACCGATTGGATCACATGCCCTTTGGAAGATTTGGCCTGGGCAAGATCGGGGGACAAAGGCGACACCGCAAACATTGGGGTCATTGCACGCCATGCTATCTTTTTGCCCTATATTTGGGCTGAGTTGACCGAAACGACGCTGGCCGATGTTTTTTCTAATCATCTATCCGGCAGGGTCGAACGGTTCCATCTTCCAGGAACGCATTCCATGAACATTCTGCTGCACAATGCGCTGGGTGGCGGTGGCGTTGCCTCGTTGCGCAACGACGCGCAAGGCAAGAGTTATGCCCAGATATTGCTAGCCACACCGATCAGGATTCCTGCAGAGTTATCCTCATACACCGAGCGAGGAGAAAACTGATGGGTTTTGTCAGTAAAGTCGTCCGCGATTCTGATAGCTTCGCCAAGAACCGAGCCGATATGTTGGCTCTTGTTGACGAGATGCGCGCGCTTGAAGCGCGTCCTGTCGCCCTGTCAGAGAAACGGCGCGAACGGATGGAGGCCCGGGGGCAGATCACACCCCGTGACCGTTTGACCCAACTGTTGGATCCTGGCATGCCTTTTTTGCAACTGCACGGGTTGGCGGGTTACTGCGTCGATACAGACGATCCCGAGCAATCGGTTCCGGGCGCGTCATTGGTCATCGGCATCGGTTTCATCTCGGGCGTGCGCTGCATGATCATCGTCGACGATTCAGGAATCAAGGCCGGCGCAATGGTCGAGATGTCAGCGACAGCATTCCTGAGCGCGCAGGACATGGCTTTGAAACAGAACCTGCCTTTTGTGCATCTTGTCGAAAGCGCCGGTGCAAATCTTATGGAATACAAGGTCGAATTCTGGGCCAATGGCGGCAAACTGTTCCGCAATCTGGCCCGCCATTCGGCCGCTGGCCTGCCCAACATCGCAGTACTGCATGGCCCGTCAACCGCCGGTGGGGCTTATATGCCAGGCCTTGCAGACTATGTTGTCGGCGTGAAGAACAATGGTATGGCCGCATTGGCCGGTGCAGCCTTGGTTCACGCGGCGACGGGCGAAAAGGCCAATGACCGCGATCTGGGCGGGTCAGAGATGCATGCCACCACATCCGGGCTGGTCGACTATCTGGCCGGGGATGATGCGCACGGTATCGAAATGGCGCGGAACGTGATGGCCCGGCTGGATTGGAACAAATCTTTGCCTGTGCGTCGCTGCAAAGAAGTGCAGCCTCCGAAATATGATGCGGATGAGATCGCAGGCCTTGTTCCAACCGATTACCGTGTCCCCTATGATGTCCACGAGGTCGTGGCCCGCATCGTGGATGGCTCGGATTTTGAGGATTTCAAACCCGATTATGGTTCGGCGACTGTCTGTTTACAGGCCGCAATCAATGGTATCGCTGTGGGTATTCTTGGAAACAACGGGCCACTGGACCCTGCAGGCGCAAACAAAGCCGCGCAGTTTATTCAGTTATGTGGCCAGGCCGACATTCCCCTTATTTTTCTTAGCAATATCACAGGGTTCATGGTCGGCACCCAATATGAACAAAGCGGCATGATCAAACATGGGGCCAAGATGATTCAGGCCGTTACATCTGTCGATGTGCCCAAGATCACGCTCTATGTCGGGGCAAGTTTCGGGGCGGGCAATTACGGGATGTGCGGCTACGCCTATGACCCGGACTTCCTGTTCGCCTGGCCCAATGCGGCAACGGGCGTGATGGGCGGCGAGCAAGCCGCCGGGACGATGGAACTGGTCGCGCGTGCAGGGTTCAAACGCAAAAGGATCGACCCCGACGAAGCCAAACTGTCTGCGCAGAAGGCAGCGATCACAGCGCATTTCACACGACAGGAAAATGCGTTTTATACCTCGGGCCGGTGTATCGATCATGGCGTCATTGACCCCCGCGACACGCGGCGCGTGCTGGGTTTTTGCCTTGAAACCTGCCTTGAGGGTCGCGCGCGAACGGTCAAACCCAGCTCGTACGGGGTGCACAGGTTTTGATCATACTGCATTACTCACCAAATCCACATCCAAGACAGATAGCAGAGGCTGAGGCATGACATTCGACACGCTTCTCGTTGCCAATCGTGGGGAAATCGCCGCGCGTATCATGCGAACCGCCCGGTCGCTTGGGCTGCGCACAGTGGCCGTTTATACAACCGCTGACGCGCGAGCGCCCCATGTCGAACTTGCTGATGAGGCGGTTTGGATCGGTGAAGGGCCGGTTGGTGATAGCTATCTGAACGCAGAAAAGACCATTGCTGCCGCTCAGAAAGCCGGGGCAGGGGCAATTCACCCGGGCTATGGGTTTTTGTCCGAAAATGCGGGTTTTTCAGCGGCAGTCGAGACCGCGGGTCTGACTTTTATCGGACCCGATCCCGAAGCGATCCGGCTGATGGGCGACAAGGCCGTCGCCAAACGCCTCATGATTGGCGCGGGCGTTCCCTGCGTTCCAGGGTATGAAGGCGATAATCAATCGGATACCGCTCTGGTCACAGAAGCGGACAAGATCGGCTTTCCCATTATGGTTAAAGCCGCAGCTGGTGGCGGTGGACGCGGAATGCGCGTGGTCCAATCCGCCGACGCTCTTTCTGAGGCGATTGCGCTTGCCAGATCCGAGGCCGAGAACGCTTTTGGATCCGGCAAATTGATCCTTGAGAAAGCGATCGGTGATGCGCGCCATATCGAATTTCAGATTTTTGCCGATAGGTACGGGAACGTAATTCATCTGGGCGAAAGGGAATGCTCGATTCAGCGTCGCCACCAAAAAGTCATCGAAGAAGCCCCAAGCCCCGCCATGACGCCAGAATTGCGCGAAAAAATGGGAGCCGTGGCGATTGAGGCGGCCCGTGCGGTGAACTATCGCGGCGCCGGAACCGTGGAGTTCCTATTGGAACCGTCCGGCGTTTTCTATTTCCTTGAAATGAACACCCGACTGCAGGTTGAGCATCCTGTCACCGAGATGGTCACTGGCATCGACCTAGTGGCGCTACAGATCGCTGTCGCGCAGGGTGACGCCCTTCCGATCTCTCAGGAAGACGTCACCATGAACGGCCACGCCATTGAGGCGCGGCTTTATGCCGAAGACCCCGCTAACGGATATCTACCGGCAACCGGTCCAATTGATTTCTGGCAGGCTGCGACTGGACCCGGAGTGCGTGTGGACTCCGGCATTCAACAAGGGCAAGAGGTATCGCCTTTCTATGACGCCATGCTTGCAAAGATCATTGCGCATGGTCCAACCCGCGAAACGGCACGTGCGCGGCTGATCAAGGCTGTGAACGAATCTATTTTGCTGGGAACGGTGACAAATTCGCGGTTTCTTGCAGATGTGCTGCAGCACAGAGATTTCATTGCTGGTGATGCAACGACAACATTTTTGGATCGGACCTACCCCCGGGGCTTTCCTGCGTACCGGGTAACTGCGCCGGACATCGCCTTGGCGGCTGCGCTGTTGTTGGATGCGGATCAATCCCGCGCAAGGGCGGCGTCGGGCTACGTATCCGCCGAACAGTTGGGTTGGTCCAGCGCAGCGTTGCCGCCGTTCGCCGTGACGCTTACATATGGGGACGAAGAGATACAAACGCGCGCACTCGCCCGCCCTGATGGATGGGCGGTATGGGTTGAGGGCAACGCGTTTGATGTCTCGTTCATCAAGCGCAGCAGCGGGAAGGTCCGGGCACGCATAAATGACAACACCGTCGACGCCACCGCACACATAACCCGGGACACGGCCCAGATCGCCATCGGCGCCGAGCGCCTGACGTTTCGACGCCTGCGTCCCGGTGCATTGGATGCGGGAACGATCGCTGGCGGTCGCGTCACCGCCCCCATGCCGGGTGCCCTGGTCGAGGTGGCGGCAAGACCTGGTCAAAGCGTTTCGATTGGCGACTGTCTGGCCGTTCTCGAAGCCATGAAGATGCAGCACCAAATCACTGCCGCCGTTGCGGGCGTCGTGACCTTTGTACACGTTGAGATCGGACAACAGGTGGCGGCGGGGGATGTTATGATCGAGATTGACGAAACATAGGTAGAATTGGGTGTGTGCCGGCTACCGCCGCTCAGACACTGCATCCGAGGACATCGAATGGGCAAACACAAAATCGAGGGAACAAGCAGTGCAACAGGCAACGGATTTTCTACAAGAAAGCGAGGCATTATTTGCCATTCTCGCCGATACTTCGGGCAACCAATGGGAAAACCAAACCCAGTTCAAGGGATGGACGCTGAACGATGTTCTGGTGCATCTGCACTATTGGAACCAGATGGCCGATTTGTCGCTTCAGGATCCCGACGCATTCGCTGCGCGCATTGGCGCATTGTTTGTCAAAGCCAATGCCGAAGGGCTGCGCGCAGCCGAGAACGAAGCGATCTTGCTGCGTGGGAACGAGCTGCGCGATTCCTGGCGGACACTTTACACAGATATTGGCGCGCGTTGGGCCGATCTCGATCCCAAGCACCGGGTGAAATGGGCCGGTCCGGATATGTCTGTACGCTCATCAATTACGGCCCGCCAGATGGAGACTTGGGCACACGGGCAAGAGGTTTTTGACGTTCTTGGTGTCGAGCGCGTCGAACAGGACCGAGTCAAGAACATCGTCATTCTGGGTGTGAACACGTTTGGCTGGGCCTATCAGGTCAACGGCAAACCCGTGCCCGAGGCGATGCCGCGACTTGAACTGACCGCACCTTCCGGAGCCTTATGGGAGTTCGGTGAACCGGGGGACAATCGGATAACAGGACCTGCGGTAGAGTTTGCGCAAGTCTCGGCCCAAACCCGCAACATCGCAGATACATCTCTAAAGGTGGAAGGGCCGGTTTCTGCCGAATGGATGTCAATCGCGCAGTGTTTTGCCGGTGGTCGCGAAACGCCTCCAGCACCGGGTAACCGTCACTGCGCTCGGGGCGCTCAGATTGCGTGAAAGACGTTGAATATAAGCCTAGAACCCGGCACAAAAGGACCCACACGTCCGACCGAAAGCGAAGATATGCTGCAGTTTAATGTGACAAAACTTGCATCTGGCCTGATCGTCGCTGTTGTCATCGGCTGGCTGCTGGTGCTGGGCAAGAGCATTTTTCTTCCGGTGCTTTTGGGCATTATCGGAATATACATTCTGGACTCGACCGCCTCGACAATCGGCCGTGTTCCGGGGTTGCGCCACATTCCACGCCGCGGGCGCCGTTTACTTGCACTGCTTGCCATATTTCTAACGCTGATTCTGATAGGGGTTTTTCTTGAGGCAAACGCGCAAGCGGTCGCCCAGAATATCCCGCGTTACCAAACCAACCTAAAAGCGCTGGTTGACTCGGCAATGGCGATTTTGGGTGTCAAAAAACTGCCAGACTGGTCCACGATCGAGCAGACGATTGCTGGCAAGTTCGATGTTTTGGGTTTTGTGCAGGGGACGCTTTCCACAGTGCAGGGTTTCGGGACGGTCATGTTGATGACAATCCTTTATATTGTGTTCATCCTGTCCGATCTGGACGATATGCCAGAAAAAGTTAGAAAGGCTTTGGGTGATGCCGAAACAGCTGACCGGTCGCTGCAAATTGTCGCCCAGATAAACCAGAAAATCGGCAGCTACCTAAGCGCAAAGACCCTGATCAACGTCATTTTGGCTGTGATCTCATATGTGATCATGTTGTTGCTTGGCATCGAGTTCGCAATGTTCTGGGCCATATTGATCGGCCTTTTGAACTATATCCCATACCTGGGTTCCATTGTTGGTGTTCTGTTTCCCGTCATGCTGAGCCTCGTGCAATTTGGCGGCATCTGGCACGCCGGTGTCGCGCTAATCGCGCTCATGGCCGCTCAGCTGTTTGTCGGAAACTTCCTTGAACCCCGCCTGGTCGGAAACTCGGTGAACCTGAGCGGGTTTATGGTGCTGTTTTCGCTGACGATCTGGACCGCGATGTGGGGTCTGGCAGGCACCATATTGGCGATACCGTTGACTGCCGTGGTGATGATCATCTTGTCGCAAATCCATTCTACGCGACCGCTGGCGATTTTGATGTCAGAAAGCGGTGAACTTGACTGATTTTTCCAAAGCCCGGTTTTAAGTGATCGAATAATTCGTCATCTTTGGTGCGCGACCGCCACCCATTGGTCGGGGTGACGGTCGGCTTTAAAACTCTGGCGTTTTAAAGCTTGATGCGGAACGCGGCGAAACCATCGGCGCCTTCGCCTGCGTCTTCGATCACCACTCCATTGACGTCGCTCATATAGTCGCGCGCCTTGGGGCCGGTTTCGAAAAGCACCGTGGTATCTGCGAGCGGAGCGAAGGACCAGTTGGCGTCCGCCTTTGGATCGATTGTGCCCTGTTCGACAATGTAACGCACGATGACGTCGCGGTTTGTGTCCGGAGCCTCGAAGACAATCGTGTCACCCAATGCGCCTGGGAATGACCCGCCGCCAGACGCGCGGTAATTGTTGGTGGCGATGATAAACTCCATATCATCCGTAACTGGCGTGCCGTTGAAGGACAGGTTCACAATCCGTGCCGCGTCCGGGTTTACTTCTTCGCCTTTTGGTCCAAATCGTGAGGGCTGAGACAGGTCGATCTGATAGGTCACGCCGTCCATTACATCAAAGTTGTAGGACGGGAATTCCGGGTTCAGTAGAATTGCGTCGGCCGAGCCCGGCTCAACCTGATTGAACATACCTGCCGAACGCTCCAGCCAACCCCGGACCTGTGCCCCGTTCACGCGGACCGCCCGCACGGTGTTCGGATAGAGATACAGGTCAGCCACGTTTTTGATGGCCACATCGCCCACTGGAACGTCGGTATAATACTCTGGCCCACCGCGGCCACCGGCCTTGAACGGGGCGGCGGCTGATAGGATGGGCAGCCCCTCATGCTCTGTGCCCTTCATCATCTCCTCGACATACCATTTTTGTGCGATCGACACGATCTGCACCGACGGATCATCCGCGACGAGTGCGAAGTAGCTGTGCAAAGGTGCGGACGTCTTCCCAACGGCGCGGCGCACATAGGCCAGCGTTTCGTCGTGATCTTTGGCGACCGAATCCAGCACGGTCTGGTCGTCGCCAACCAGCGCGGTGATTGAGCGATCTTCGTTGCGCTTTGAGATCGGGCGCGCCTCGGACGTCGTTGTTACGACGCGCCATTCGTTCCCGTCGCGTTCCAGCAGCAGGTCCAACAGACCCAGATGCGAGCCCCAGAAACCGCCCATGACCGCTGGTTTGCCCATCAAGGTACCTTTTTCGACGTCGATACCTGGACGATCCGCGAAGGTGGGCGAAGGGAAGACCAGGTGATTGTGGCCTGTGACCAGCGCGTCGATGCCATCGACGCCAGCCAGCGCGACTGAGGCGTTCTCCATCCCGTCGGCGTGGTCTGCCTCACCGATACCCGAATGCGACAGGGCGATGATCAGGTCGCAGCCTTGCTCTTGCATTTCTGGTACATAGGCTTTCGCCGTATCGACAATGTCTCGGGCCTGAACGTTGCCTTCCAGATGCTTGCGATCCCAATTCATGATCTGAGGTGGTGTAAAGCCAATGACGCCGACCTTGATTGGATGCTTGCTGCCGTCGCCCATTTCAATTTCGCGGTCCAGAATGGCGTAAGGCTTGACCAGGGTCTTATCATCGCGTGGCCCTGCACCTTGTTCCTTGGCGATATTGGCCAAAACGACCGGGAAATCCGCACCGGCGAGTGACTTTTCCAGAAAATCCAAACCGTAATTGAACTCGTGATTGCCCAGAGTAGCGGCGTCATAGCCCACGGTGTTGAATGCGGTTATGATCGGGTGGGCGTCGCCTTCCTTCATGCCGCGTTCATAGGCGATGTAATCACCCATCGGGTTGCCCTGCAAAAAGTCACCATTGTCTACCAGCAACGAGTTGGTCGCTTCGGACCGAATGTCATTGATGATCGATGCGGTGCGCGACAGGCCTACCGTATCGCGCGGCTTGTCTGCGTAGTAATCATAAGGGAAGACATGCACATGGATATCGGTTGTTTCCATGATCCGGAGATGCGCCTGATTGTCAGCGGCAGCGGCCGAAAACGGGTGTAGGGTGATTGCGGCGGCGCTGGCCGTAGTTGTGGCAAGGAACTGGCGGCGAGACATCGAAAAATGGCTGGAGGAGGTCATTCGGAACCTTTCAATATGTTGGCTAACGCGCCTTCTGCATGACTTACAAAACAACCGTGTGACACTGGTATCCAACGCGTTTGCAGGGGCGCGGCGCATGAGGGAATGTTTGGTACTGATGCCCATTGTGATCTGCTTACCCAATCATGGCAACATGTGTAGATTTGAGACGGTTGATTATCGCGCGGTGCATATTGCGGAAATAGCGACAGCGGCATTGGGATAGAATGTTCCGCATCGTTTGCTAAAGCGGCGTTGGCACAGCGGACCATTGCAAGCATCCGCGTTTTTCCGCCTGAGTGACGCAGATGGTAAAATTTGGTTGTGATAACGATCTTTATCTATAAAAGAATGTGTAGCCATGAGAGTTCTCGAAAAGTATCTATAAAATGAAAAATACCTCCCCGATATGGTCCCGCGACGCTGCTCAAGCTCTGTATGACCTTCCGCTGATGGATTTGCTGTTTCGCGCGCAGACAGTGCACCGGGAGAACTTTGATCCCAACAAGGTCCAGACATCGAAACTGCTGTCGATCAAAACAGGTGGCTGTGCCGAAGATTGCGCCTATTGCTCGCAATCTGCACGGAACGGATCCAAACTGTCGGCCTCGAAACTGATTGAGGTTCAGCGCGTTCTGACCGAAGCCCGCAAGGCCCGCGACGGCGGGGCAACCCGTTTCTGCATGGGTGCCGCATGGCGCGAACCCAAGGACCGCGACATGGATGCGCTTGTCGCAATGGTCGAAGGTGTGCGCGAGATGGGGATGGAAACCTGCATGACCCTTGGCATGTTGGACGATAATCAGGTGGTTCGTCTGCGCGATGCGGGGCTGGACTACTACAACCACAACATCGACACGTCCGAGCGGTACTATCCCGAAGTCATCACAACACGCACCTTTGCAGACCGCATTGACACGATGAACCGCGTGCAGGATGCGGGCATCAAGGTCTGTTCCGGCGGCATCCTCGGGATGGGGGAAGAGGTTCAAGACCGCGTCGATATGCTGGTCACACTGGCCAATATGAACCCGGCACCAGATTCGGTGCCGATCAACATGTTGATGCCGCAAGAAGACACGCCTCTGGCAGACGCTAAACCGATCGATCCGATCGATTTTGTAAGGGTCATAGCCGTTGCGCGGATCATGATGCCACAGTCCTACGTGCGCCTGTCCGCTGGGCGCAGCGACATGAGTGATGAATTGCAGGCCATGTGTTTCTTTGCTGGCGCAAACTCGATGTTCGTAGGCGAAACGCTTTTGACGGCAGAAAATCCTGAAGAGGACACCGACGCCATTCTGTTCAAGAAGCTTGGGCTGCAGGCCGAAACCTCGGCTGAAAAATCCTGTTTGGATGCTGCTGAATGAAGGCATTGAGTCGTCTGAACTCGATGCTTGAACAGCTGGACACCCGGCACCGCCGCCGGGTGTTGGCGCAGCCGCGCGGTCTGGATTTTGCGTCCAATGATTACCTCGGATTGGCGCAATCGTCATTCCTGCGCGAAGCCGCGCAAACGGCATTGGCGCAGGGCGTGCCGTTGGGATCCGGTGGTTCCCGTCTTTTGCGGGGCAATCATCCCGAACATGAGGCGCTTGAACACGAGGCAGCCGCCTTTTTTGATGCTGAGGCTGCTTTGTTCATGGGCGGCGGGTTTCAGGCCAATCAGGCGATTTTCTCGACCCTTCCTGCCGCCGAAGATCTGATCCTTTACGATGCTTTGGTTCATGCAAGCGCGCATGAAGGCATGCGGATGGGTCGTGCCCAAGCACGTGCTTTTGCCCATAATGATGTTGCCGCAGCGCGTCTGGCCATTGAGGCGTGGTTGGCAGAAGGCGGGTCTGGCCAAATCTGGATCGCCGTGGAAAGCATCTATTCCATGGAGGGCGACATTGCGCCCGTGGCTGCGCTGTCTGATCTGGCCTGTGAACACGGTGCCATATTGGTCGTGGATGAGGCTCATGCAACCGGAGTATTTGGCCCTAAAGGTAAGGGTCTGGCGCATGGTCTCAAGGCTGAGTTGCTGACTTTGCACACATGCGGCAAAGGGTTGGGGGTTTCTGGAGGGCTGATTTGTGGCCCGCGGGTGTTGATCGAAACATTGATCAACCGCGCGCGCCCGTTTATCTTTGCGACATCCCCATCTCCGCTCAATGCGGCCCTTGTTCGCGTGGTTCTGCAGCATCTTCAAACAGATAGTTCGCTGCCCCTGAACGCCCTGTCCCGCACCCGCCACGCGCATGCCGTTGCACGTCAGATCGGAACACCCCAAGAGGCGCTGAACAGCCAGATTATCCCCATAATTTTGGGAGATGACGCCAAAACCATGGAAATGGCCGCAACGTTACAGGCCAAAGGTTTTGACGTCCGTGGTATCCGGCCGCCGACCGTGCCACGGGGCACGTCGCGCCTGCGCGTGTCGATCACCGGCAACGTGGGCAAGGATGACATAAGCGCCCTGTTCGAAGCACTGGCGCATCAACAGACGGAGGCGGCATGAGCGCTGTAATCGTCACAGGCACCGACACTGGTGTCGGAAAAACGGTTTTTGCTGCGGGCCTGACGGCCGCGCTTGGCGCAACCTATTGGAAGCCGGTGCAATCCGGGCTTGGGGATGCAACGGACACAGAAACCGTCGCGGCGCTTTCCGGTGCTGAAATTTTGCCGGAAGCCTATCGCCTGAACATGCCAGCCTCACCACATTTGTCAGCCGAAGACATGGGCGTCGAGATTTCGCCGGATCGGCTTGCGCTGCCGCAGGTCAACGGACCCCTGGTCGTCGAGGGGGCAGGCGGGATCATGGTGCCGCTGAACCGCAAGACCTTTTTCCTTGATGTCATCTCGGTGTGGCGGGCGCCCGTGGTTCTGGTGGCCCGGACCGCATTGGGTACGATCAACCACACAAGCCTGTCCCTGATGGCTTTGCGGGGAGCAGGTTGCAACGTCGTCGGCGTAGCGTTTGTAGGCAACGCTGAGCCAGAGGTTGAACAGACCATCGCCGAGATGTGTCAGGTTACCCGTTTGGGACGCTTGCCGCACCTTGAAACCCTGTCGCGGGGTACGCTGTCGGATGCTTTCGATGCGATTGACACAGCAACAATTCGGAGGGCTCTGTGACCGCTCTGGAGTTTGATGCTCGCCACCTGTGGCATCCCTATACGAATGTTCTGAACCTCGGTCCGATGCATCTGATCACCGAGGCCGAAGGGGTATGGCTGACACGCGAAGACGGTACTCGGATGATCGATGCTATGTCGTCGTGGTGGTGTGCGGTGCACGGGCATCGTCATCCGGCCATTACTGCCGCGATGCAAGAACAGCTGCAGCAAATGCCCCATGTCATGTTCGGTGGCCTGACGCATCAACCCGCAATTGAACTGGGTCGCAAACTAGTCGGGCTGTTGCCTGACGGGCTGGATCGCATTTTCTACAGCGACAGCGGATCGGTCGCGATTGAAGTCGCCTTGAAAATGGCCGTGCAGTTTCAGATGGCGCTGGGTCACACGGGGCGTACGCAGTTTGCGACCATTCGCGGCGGCTATCATGGGGATACATGGAAAGCGATGAGCGTCTGCGACCCCGAGAATGGGATGCATGGGCTGTTTAGGGGCGCGCTGTCGATCCAACATTTCCTGCCGCGCCCGCCGATATCGTTTGAGCAGGAATGGACGGATGATCCAACCCTGAATGGGCTGGATGCTTTGGAAGAGCTGCTGGAAACCAAGGCCGATCAGATCGCGGCCCTGATCCTAGAGCCTGTGGTGCAGGGCGCGGGTGGTATGTACTTCTATCACCCCAAGTGGCTAAAAGGCGCGCAAGACCTGTGTAAAGCACACGGAATTCTTGTGATTTTTGACGAAATCGCGACCGGGTTTGGTCGCACGGGCGAACTGTTCGCGATGAACCACGCCGAAGTGGTTCCGGACATCATCTGTTTGGGCAAAGCTTTGACTGGCGGCCATATTACTCTGGCCGCGACCGCCACGACTGAAGATGTCGCGCGCCGAATTGGGGAAAGCGAAGCCAGCGTTTTGATGCACGGCCCGACCTATATGGCCAACCCGCTGGCCTGTTCTGCCGCGGTGGCCAGTCTGGAACAATTATCGGTCAGAGATTGGCGCGCCGAAGTGCACGCGATTGCCGACCAGATGAAGCAAGAGCTTGCCCCCGCACGTGAATTGCCAGGCGTTGCCGATGTGCGCGTGCTTGGCGCGATTGGGGTCATCGAAATGGAGCAATGGGTTGATCCTGCGGTTGCGCATGCGCTCGCACCCGATACCGGCGTTTGGTTGCGCCCGTTTGCCCGCAACATCTATTGCATGCCGCCTTACATCATCTCTGCGAATGATTTGAGCCGTGTAACATCGGCCATGATCTCGCTCGTCAAAGGCATGTTATGAAACAGCGGTGGTTATCGCGTTCGGGAACGGATGAATTGATCCTGATTTTTGGCGGTTGGGCGCTGGGGGCCGCGCCTTTTGCTGGGCTTACAGGGCGCGGCGATGTGCTGTTCGTCGACGACTTCCGCCACCTTGACGATCCTCTGCCTGATATTGCGCAATATGACCGGGTCAATCTGATTGCCTTTTCTTTTGGCGTCGCATCCGCGGGCCATTGGTTGGAGCAAACTGGATTTTGTCCCGATCGGCTGATTGCAGTCAGCGGCACGCTATGCCCGGCTGACACCGAGCGTGGCATCGCACCGAATATGATCCGCGCCACGGCGGAAAACCTGACCGCAGCCAGTTTCTCAAAGTTCTGTCGCCGTGCCGGATTGAACGGGCCGGTTCCTGAAATTGATCTGGAGGCTGCGCAGGCAGAGCTTCACGCCGTGATCGACCGTGGTGGCGCACCCGAGATGGCGTTTGACCGGATATGGATCCCCCAGCAGGACCGTATTATCCCGACCCCCGCGCAAGAGGCGGCATGGGCGCACCAACAATCTGCCGTGCGTGGAATTGCCACCTCGCATGTCCCGTTTCGCGACGGTCAGAACTGGCAGGAGTGGGTCGCATGAACGTCCAGATCGCGGACCGCGTCCAGCGCAGTTTCAGCCGCAGTTTCCGCAGCTATCACGGCTCGGCCAGCCAGCAGGCCAAAATCGCGGATCGGCTGGTCCAAGAGATGCGGGTCGGCGGCGCGCCGCATCGTTTCGCTACCGGATTGGAATTTGGGTGTGGTACCGGCCACCTCACGCATCGGGTGTGTAGCACATTCGATATTGGCCAGTTGACGGTCAATGACCTGTCGCCCGAAGCAGCTGAGACCGCAACAGCGGTCGGCGCAGACTTTTTGTGTGGTGATGCCAAAACTGTTGAATGGCCATCTCAGCCCAATTTGGTCATTTCCGCATCCATGATCCAATGGCTGTTCGATCCCGTAGCCTTCTTGCAAAAGGCGGCCAACGCATTGGCTCCTGGAGGTTGGTTGGCGGTTTCAGGCTTTGGACCAGATCAGTACCGGGAGCTGATGAAAGTCGGCTCCACAGCCAAAGCGCCGGGCCTGTGCCGATCTGAAGATTTGGCCGCGGCGGTCGAAGGCCGGTTAGAGATTATCAGTTGCGGCGAAATTCTCTCTGCATTGCGCTTTGATACGCCCCGAGGCGTTCTCAATCACCTTCGAAGAACTGGGGTCAACGGGCGCGCGCAAAAGGTCTGGACCAAAACCAGTCTTGCCCAATTCACGGAACAATATGTCCGGGACTTTGGCGACGATGATGGCGTGTCCCTGACATATAACCCAAGTTGGATCGTGGCCCGCAAACATGGCTGAGTGCCGCTACCAATCAATGCGCTCATAGGCTTCGGTCTCAATACACGAGATCTCAGAGCCCGGGTTGGTCAGTACCGCTTCGGCCATGACATCGCCGTCGGTTTCCCCGTCACTTTGCGCAAAATCCAAGTGCCACGGCGCGGGCGGTTCAACCAGTGTTGTCGCAGCAAGCGTTTCGGACAGATCAAGGGCAAGGTCTTTTGCAATTTCATCTGTTTGCCCGACGTCCAGCGCAAAGGAAGTCACTGAAGTCAATTGCCCCCCGTTAAATCCGGTGTCAGTCACCAAGATTTCCCCTTCGATTGCGCATTGAAATCCTGGGGGCGGGGAAATCTCAAGAAAGCCGAGATCCCAGCCGGAGAGATCCGCCGAACCGCCATCAGTCATCAGTGAATCCTCACCGCTGATCAGCAAAGTATTTGGTGGCAGCCCTTCCAAAGATACAGCAGCCTGATCACTTGCTTGGTGCAGCTCGATTGCGACTTCGATCGTCCCGTTTTCGCCGAAATTTGGGGCTGGGTCAGCCTGCAAAAGCTCGCGCCCCGTTGTGTCCGGCCCGTCCCATTCCAATTTCAATCCTGCACGACCGTTATTCTCAAAATACCGAACTTCGATATCATAAGTGTCGGGTTCCAGGTCGATTTCTCCGGACCGCGTTCGGAACCCATGCAGACCATCATTGTCCATGATCCTAACGCCGTTGACGAAGACCGCTACGCCATCGTCCGCACCGGCAAAAAAAGTGTAAGAACCGCCTTCTTCTATTGTGATTTTACCTCCGAGCTTTGCCCCAAAGGTATCCCTTGAACCGCCTTCCCAGAATGAGTTGCGACTGTTTTCATAATTGATTTCAGACACAAATTCCTGATGCGTCGGGTCAGCGGACCAGTCGATGTCGTCCAGCTTTGACAACCTGTTGTCCATGTCAAAATAACTGGCACGGAAACCGCCCACAATTTTGGCATCTGGTGAGGGCAAGTCAGCCTGAGTTACTTCGAAAGTCAGGTATTGTACGCCGTCGTGACTGCTGTTTTCACCGGTTGGCGTAGAATGATGCAGAGCCGCTTCGACCGTTCCCTCAAATTCTGGCGGCGGTGTTACGGTGATCATCCCACCTTGCCAGCCTCCCATCTCTGCGATCCCGTCCGTGTTTGCCGCAAATTCGGTTCCGCCAGCCTCGATAATTGTTCCGGTGGGCAGACCTGTCAGTTCGAATGAGGTTTCATCGGTCACGCTGAGCGTTCCCATGTCCACATCAATGGCCAGCGGCATGCCCGAAACGGTTTGGGCCTCGGACATGTCCGGGGCTGTAACCACCTCACGTCCGTCAAGACCTGGTCCCTCCCATTCAAGCTTCAGTCCAGCCCGGCCGTAATTTTCGAAGTATCGGATTTCGATCGAATGTGTTCCCGGTTCAAGCTCAACTTCACCTGTTCGAGTTCGAAACCCGTGCAGCCCGTCATTTTCAACGACGGGTTGGCCGTTGATTACCAACATCGCACCATCATCGGCGCCCAGAAAGAAAGTGAATGTTCCGCCTTGCTCAACCTCGATACTGCCATTGATCTGGACGCCAAACGTGTCTTTTGCGCCTCCATCCCAGAATGTGTCGTGACCGTTAGCGTAGTTGATTTCGGACGTAACCTCTTCATGGGTCGGTTCTGCGATCCAGTTGATGTCTTCCAGTTTGGAAAGACGATGATCAACGTCGAAGTATTTGGCGTGAAACCCTGACGAAAACGTCATCTCGTCCGTATCTGCCACATTGACCGTAAAGCTTTCGGTCTGACGTAACCCGCCTTCGTCAATCACCGTGACGTCAATAGTGACCGAGGATGCCGCTTCATAGTCCAGTGCCACGCCGGGCTTCAGACGCAGTTGATTGTCAATATCTTCGAACCGGTCATCCGAGATTTCGAACTCATGGGTATCGTGCAAATCCGCATCCACGAAACTGAGCTGCCCCACAACGGCCCCATCGACGTTTTCGGCCACTGTCTGCTGCGCGGCGGTCAGTGTGATGTTATCAACCAGGGCGCCGTAGGTATCATTCTGTCCCTCAGGTTCGCGCAGTTCCAGCGTATCTTGCCCGGTTCCAACAACCTGCATCTGGAACGTCTCCCAATCAGCGGATTGCGGGTCCAGCTCCGCCACCAGATTGCCGTTCCAATAGACCTCGACCGTATCGGTTCCACCTGCGAGGCGCTCACGCAGGTCGATGCCCAGATCATAGAGCTGACCATCCTCTGTCTGGACGACCTGGGAAATACTGTCGATGCCCCGACCATGATCCATCTCAAGCAGCTGATCGCCATCGGACGCTTTCGTACCGCCTAAATGATCCCAAATTTCCAATCCATGCGCGTCTTGCCAAGACCCGCTTTCATCCGAGCCAAAGCCTTTCCATTTACCCTTTTCCAAGTCAAATTCTTCGAAACTGCCATTCTGAATAAGGTTTTCAGAGATGTTGTCCAGCACCAGATCTGTCGGACCCTCGTTCACATCCTGAACCTCCACGATGAAACGCTCGGTCAGGTTGGCCCCGCCAGAGTCTGTGACTGTGACGTCGACCTCAATCTGTGCCGCTTCCTCATGGTCCAGAACAATGCCAGGCTTTAGCTGCAACTTGCCGTCAACGATGTCCAAACGGTCGTCCGAGATGTCAATGTTGTGCGTGTCCGATGCATCCGGGTCGACGATCGAGATGTTCCCGATCACCGCGCCTTTGGCGTTCTCGGCGACTGAAGTGTTGTCCAGAGTGACCTCTTGTGGCGGGTTGTTTTCGGTCTGTGTGTCGGTTGAAACTGCCGGCGCTGCATCCAGATTGGGTACGCTTGGCGGCTCTGGACGAGAGGCCGGACCGCTTACATGGGTTTTTGCCACACCTTCGGTTGTTTGGGGCGTTGAAATTGCAGCACGGAATGTTTCCATTCCGGCGGCGCTTTCGTCAATTTCCGTCGCCTCTGCCTTGGGGTTTTGTGCAATTGACCCAGCCGACGAGCTCGTTGAATGAAAAGTGTGGGCGACAGGATCAGTGTTTGTGACGTTGCCGGATTGTTGTGCATGCACGGTGCGTGGGTTCAACTCTTCCGGGGCACCTTCGCTCCGAATGCTAGGTTCCATTGTCCCAGAGAACTGTTGGCCTGTGTGTAACGAACTGCGCGTCGGATCTTCGCTTGGCCCGACAACATTGCGGGAAAGATGAGAGGCGATCTCGTGTTGTTCGTCCATATCCGCCTGTGCGGACCTTGTGTGAAAATTCAGGTCGTTCTCTTGTTTACCCATCGCACAATTCCCCAAACAACAACTGATTCACCGAATTTGGTAACACGCGTCCGTCGATATTTGGTAACTAAGCGTTTAAATTTAAAGGTAAATCCTAGGCAAGATGCGCCGGGGAATTTACGGGCCTTAAACGGAAACCGACCACTCCTGCTGAAATGACCAAGGGGGTGGAAAGCATCATGGAACCGCGTGGATTTGTTGGTCGCATTTCGGCTCCTCACTTTGATATCCCGCTTTGGGTTGCCTCTCTGACTATGAATGTTCTGTCGCTTTTGATGCCGATTTCCATCTTGCTGATATTCGATCGGGTTATCCCATTTCAGTCTATAGACACGCTGCGCGTATTGACGGTGGCACTGGTGATCGGTGCCGGTATGGAGCTGATGCTGAGACAGTGCCGTGCCGTCCTTTTGACAACCACGGCTGAGGGGGCAGCGGTCTGGAATTACCGCCGCTTTATGACCAAAGTCCTGAACGCGAATTCTCTGGCCTTCTCGCGCGAACCCGCCAGCAATTATGCGGAACGCTACGCAGCTATCGGCCAGTTGCGGGACTACCATTCAGGGCAGGGGCAAACACTCTCGATTGATCTTCCCTTTACAGTCTTGTTTGCGATTTTGATCGGATTGATCGGGGGGTGGCTGATTTTGGTGCCATTGGGCGCGTTCTGCGTTGTGATCATCTTCGCAGCGGTCATGAAGCGGGGGCAGTGGGCTTTGTTCAAGCACCGCAAGTCCCTGGACACACGCCGATACGCGTTCTTGTCCGAGATTTTGTCGAATATGCCCACGATCAAGGCAAACCGGATGGAGCCACAAATGGCCCGCCGCTTTGAATTGCTTGAAGATCAGACCGTCGATATCAGCAAAAAGCTGATCCATTTCTCGAGCTTCGCACAAAGCTTTGGAGCCATTTTCTCGCAGATGACTGTTGCCGCGATGGGGCTGCTGGGGGCCTACTTGGTGATCATCAACCTGATCGGTATCGCCGAATTGGCTGCCTGCATGCTGTTGAATGGCCGAATTATCCAGCCTTTGACCAAACTCATGGCGATGTGGGTTCAGTCGGAAAACTCTGCCATTTCACAAGCACGATTGAACGAAATGGAACAGCTTGAAATCGGGCAAAGTGCAGGGCTTTCCTGCGATCACTTGGGTCAGATCAAGGTGTCCGGTTTGTCCATGCGCCGTTTGAAAGGAGAGGGGAGAGCTTTCTTGCCCCTCAACTTACAGGTGGAGCAAGGGCATGGCGTTTTGATTGAGCCCGAAGAAAGCTGGATGGTCGAAGCTTTGTTTGACGCAATGACGGGGCAGCGAGAGCCAGATGAGGGTAGATTGTCCATTGGCGGCTTGCGGGCATCACAGTTGATCGGGTTGCGCGGGCAGGACGCGCTGGTTGCGCTCGAAGCCGAGCCCGCGATCCTGTCGGGAACACTGCTTGAAAACATCAGCGCTTTTGGTGACGCAGAGACCGTTGATCGCGCCAAGCAAGTTGCCGGCGCCCTTGGGCTAGAGAAACGCATTCATCGTTTGCCCATGGGTTATGCAACCCAGCTTAACACCGGAACCGGGTTTGAGGCCGACCCGGTGAACCGGCATCTCATTGCATTGACACGGGCCTTGGCGCTGCGGCCGCGGGTGCTTTTGATGAATGAACCAACAGCGGTTCTAGATACAACGGAACGCCAAGCTTTGGCGGATTACCTCCAATCCGTGTCACCGCGGCCCACGATATTTGTGGCAAGCCCGGACCCTCGGATGAGGAATATAACGGACAAGTGCGTTCGCTTAAGTTCTTCAAACGCCCTGGATCTGGCGGCATGGGCGGTGGACGCAGATCTTGAACGCACTGCCGCGGAAGCCTGGAAAAAGGGTGCTGCATGACCGTAATGAACACTCAGATTGCAAGCGGGATGCTATTTAGACTGCTTTCGGCGGGTGGGTGGCGCAATAGTGAAGACCGGCTGCTTGAGGCGTTTCCGCACGTGCTGGATCGGCTCCACCCGGATGACATTTTCGAGACGTTGGAAAACCTCCATATCCCCTACACGCAGATCAGATGTCGTGAACGCGAGATCACGGATCACGAATGCCCGGCATTGATAATACCGGACAATGGTGCCTGCTACCTGGCGTTGGCCCGGACGGGCGGCACGCTGCAAATCAACGACGATCTGAACCCAGATCTGAACCACCTCAAGCCCGGCCGCCGATGGTGCACCGTCGTCCGGATCGACCGCTTCACGCATCACCAGACAGACAGGCGGTTCACATCTGTCCGTTCGGCATTCGCAGAATTAGGCCCGATGTTGCCCTGGCTGCTGATCGCCTCATTGTTGTCCAACGTTCTGGGGCTCATGGCACCCTTGCTGATCATGGGCATCTACGAATGGGTCATCCCGTCAGGTTCTATCAGTTTGCTGGTTTCCCTGATGATCGGTGTGGTGATTGTGGGGGCGTCAGACCTGTGCTTCCGCCATGCGCGCACGCGGGCGCTGGCATATGTTGGCTGGCGTGGAGAGCGTCAGTTGATGGTTGCCCTGTTTCGCAAACTGATGTCCTTGCCGCTGAGCCAGCTCGGGAAAACGGATGTAAACCAACAGCTATCGCGTTTTCGCCAATTCGAATCCTTGCGCGATGCATTTCCCGGGCAGGTCATGACGACCCTTCTGGATCTGCCATTTGTGGTGATTTTCTTTGCGGTCCTTGCATATCTCGCACCGCAGGTCGGGCTGCTGACGCTCGGCTTGGCGGTCTTTCTTGTCTTGCTCGGCGCAATCATCATCCCACAACAAAAACGGTTGGATCAAAAAACGGCAGAGGCCGCCGCCGCCAGCCAGTCAGCCGTTCAGGACGCTATTCTTCACCAGCGGACCATTGCAAATCTGGGGATGCAAAACCAATGGTTGGACCGCTGCATGCCGCTTGCAGAGCGAGCAGAAGCGGCCGCGCGCCGCAGCCGTCAGTTTCAGGCGCTTGCGCAATCATTGGCTCAATCCGTTACGGCACTTGCGACGATGGGGGCCATCATCTTGTGTGCGCAAGGCGCGTTGCGCGGTGATATCAGCTTTGGTGCGTTGATCGCTTCGATTGCGTTGGTGTCCAAAATTTTGGCGCCGATTCAGTCTCTGTATTCCAGCTTCCCTCAGATTCTTTCCTTCCGAAGCAGTCGAAATCAAGCGGATCGTGTCCTTGATCTTGGCGAGGAGATCGAAGTGGGGCTGGAACAAACGCACCAAAAAACTTTAAGCGGCGCGATTACGTTTTCCTCTGTCACGTACCGGCCGGACCCTTTGAACGCGCCTGTCCTTTCGCAAGCCAGTTTCAATTGTGATCCGGGCGAAGTGGTTCTGGTCATGGGCAGCGATGCGGCAGGTCGCACAGCGGTGCTGGATCTGGTCGACGGCCTTTACGCGCCTCTGGCCGGTACAATTGAACATGACGGCATCGACATTCGTCAGATTGCCAGGGACGAATTGCGCAAATCCATAACCTACGCCACTTACGACATGTCGATGTTCTACGGCACTGTTGCCCAGAACTTTCGATTGGCCTCGCCGTCTCTCACTGATGACAACATTATGGCTGCTTTGACCGATATGGATTTGCTGGATGACCAAGGCCTTCTGCCAAAGGGCATCGACACTCGTTTGACCGACGGTGACCTGGCGCAGATGCCATCGGCAACCTTAAAGTCGCTGGTCCTTGCACGCAGCATGGCGCGTCCTTCTTCGGTCTATCTGTTTTCCGATCCAACCAACGGCCTTTCCGACCATCGACGGGCGTGTTTCAGAAACTGGATCCGCGCGCAGCAAGGGCGCAAGACAGTGGTCATAGCAACGGCGGATCGCTCATTCATGCAGGTCGCCGACCGCTTCATCTTTCTGAATGGCGACAAGGTTGTCGTGAACAGCACTGGTGATGCAGGACGCAAGAAATTTCAGGCCGTATTAAAAACGCTTGGGAGGGCACAGTGAAATCAGGATCTAAGAAAAGTGACATGTCCGGTCCAATGGAACGCGCGAATTGGAGGCGTCGAATGCGGCGGCCAAGATTTGCGGCCTTCCTCTCGCTTGCGGTTTCGGCCATGGTTGGTTGCCTGGTGGTTCTGGCGGGGCAAACTGCTGTTCCCCAGATCATCCGCGCCTCGGGGACGATCCTGCCAGTTGGCGCGTATCCGCAAATCGAAACGATGCCCGGCGGCATTGTCCGCGCTGTTCACGTCCGCGATGGTCAGTTGGTTGAGGCGGGGGATTTGCTGGTTGAACTGCATCACCCGGATCTGACGCGAGAAAGAGATGTCACGTCCGGCCAGCTTGCTGCGGTTCAGCGAGACCTGGCCACAGCGTCCGCTGTACTGGCGGTATTGGATCGCGAAGCTGTACCTGACCAGGCGGAAATTGATGCGCTCAAAGGCAAGGGCCTGATTTCTGCAGCCGCAAGGTTGGACCTTTATGCTGAAAGCCAACGCATTCAGCTGGCCACGATCAAACAGCAAGAGGGGACATTGGATATCCTGACACGGGCCACGCAGTTCGCACAGGACCGCGTTCGAAAGAAAGAGGAGATTCTGGAGAGATACGCGCAACTGCGAATGCAGGGTCTAAAATCCCTGAGCGATTTCCTTGAGGAAGAGGATGAAGTGGACGCGGTTCGCGTTGCTGCTTCGGACGCCCAAGTACGCCTTGCCGAAGCCCAGAGCGCATTGATGCTGGCCCGTGCAGCCAAAGCTGAAGAAACCCTGGCGTTGCGAGATGAGGTGCTAATTCGATGGGCCGAACTTGAGCAAAAGCGCGTGGAGTTGGAGATATCCCTGGATGTCGTAAATTCAAAATTGTCGGCATTGCGTATTTCTGCCCCAGCACGTGGAATAATTCAGGCGGTAACATATCCTAACCCAGGGGAAGTCATCGCGCCGGGCGAAGTGATTTTTGAGATTTTGCCAACCCGTCGCGCTTTGGTCGTAGAAGCACGTATCGCAAATTCCGAGGTCGGCCATGTTGAGTTGGAACAGCCGGTTTCAGTAAGCGTAGACACATTCGATGCCCGACGTTTCGGTAAGGTCGAAGGACGCCTGCAATCCATCTATCCTGTGCCTCTGACGGATGAACAAACCGGTGAAACCTATTTCAGGGCCTCGTTTAAACTGGCCGAAGCCAAGGTTGGCGCGGGTCCGTGGGAGCGTCCACTTCAAGCTGGGATGACCGTTGTTGCAGAATTGACGACCGGCGAACAGACGCTGCTTTCCTACCTGTTAAAGCCGGTGCAGATGACAATGGAACGCGCATTCAGAGAGCGTTAGCTTACAGCTGTAAGTTCTTGCAATAATAGAACCATTCCTGCTTATCGAAGCGATCAGTACAGCAAATTGAGCATAAGGAGTGACACAACAAGAAACAGTATGGTCATGACCCCACCTGAGCGTACAAAGTCCATAACTTTGTACCCTGCAGGACCCATGATCAGGGCGTTTACCTGATGGGTTGGGATTATGAAGCTGTTCGATGTTGATATGGCAACTGTCAGGGCAAATACAGCCGGATTTCCGCCAGCTGCCACTGCAATTGAAACGGCCAAAGGCACTAGCAGAACGGTGGCGCCGACATTGGACATCACCAACGAAAACGCCGTAGCCAGAACCGCAACGCCTGCCTGAAGGGACCAGGTCGGCCATCCATCCAGAATGATCATGATTTGCTGCGCGATCCACGCTGCCGTGCCGGTATTCTGAACGGCCTGACCTAATGGAATAAGACATGCGAGCAGAAAGACCGTATTCCACCCAACGGCCCGGTAGGCTTCGTCAACGCTCAGCACTCGAGACAACATCATTCCCGCGGCTCCCGTCAAAAGGCAGAGAGAGAGACGAATGTCGGTGAACAGGATCATCGACAGGGAAATGGCAAAGAACCCCAGCGCCCAACCGACCTTTTGCGGGCGCAGTTCGTCTTGCGGGAAGTCGGTGGTGACGACCACAAAATCGGGATCGCGCTTGATCCGCATCAGGTTGTCCCACCGTGTGTGGGCCACTAGCATGTCGCCTGCGTGAAACTCCTCAAGCCCAATTTGAGTGGACTCGTGCGTTTCGGATTCAACATGGCTGAGCGTTTCCTCGCCGCGATGGATAGCAAGCAACGACATGCCGTATGTCTTGCGGAACAATAGCTCGCGTGGACATTTCCCGATCAGCTTGCTGTCGGGTGTAATGACAACTTCAGCGATGCCGGCATTGGTTGGTGCGAATTCTTCGACAAAGATGTCCAACGTCGGCAGGACGGTCAGCCCGTACTTCTGCGCGAACTCCTCTACGACCCAGCGCCTGCCGATGATCGCCAATCGGCAAGGCGCGGCAATTTCGGCCGTCAGGACCTGAACCATTGAGGTTTTTCCACGATAGAATGTCGAAATTATGTACAGGTGATTTTCGTGGTTTATGTCGGCCAAAATCTGCCCGACCAAAGGGCTTTCGGCTGGAACGATTACTTCGAAAACATCGGCTTTCAGGCCGTAGACACGTTGCAGATACTCTTGCGTTCCCTGTCCGGTCCCGGTGTTTTCCGATCCCTCATCACCCGGCAAAACCCACCGACCCAGCAGCAGAAAGTAGGCGATGCCGGTCAGGATCAGAACAATCCCTATCGGCGTCACAGAGAAAAGGCCGAACTGCTCCATTTTCTGACCTTCGGGCAGGCCGTTGTTGGCCGACTGGATCAGGTCGTTCAGCAGGATAAGAGGCGAAGATCCGACCATCGTCATTGTGCCACCAAGGATGGCGCAGAACCCCATGGGCATCAGCAAGCGCGACAATGGGATGCCTGATCGGGAAGATATTCGGCTGACGACCGGAAGAAACAGCGCGGCGGCTCCAACGTTCTGCATGAACGAGGAAATGACCCCTACGGTGCCCGAAATAATCGGCAGCACGCGTTTCTCGGACGTTCCGCCATATTTCAGAATAACAGCGGCGACTTTGTTCATTATGCCGGTTTTGTCGAGGCCCGCGCCAACGATCATGACCGCAATAATGGAAATCACCGCATTGGATGCAAATCCATCAAACAGGTGCGGCACGTCAGCTAGTTTTTCGAGCCCGGGCGCGTAACTAAGAAGGCCGATTATGACCAGAACAAGTATGGCAGAAAGGTCAATCCTGACGATTTCGGATACAAAGAGAAATACGGTGAAGGCAAGAAGGGCGCAAACGACACCCATCTCAAAATTGAAGGCCACCTGTTCCACAATCGTCACCAGGAATTTGTTCTTACATTAAAAAAACATCTAACCCATCAATGTTGGATTGTCATGATGTTTCAAAACCGCAAGCTTGAGCGAAACAAAATTACTACCACTGCCAAAACGTCATGTTTCGAACCGGCGCGTGGGGCCCCTTTGATTGCTTGTCAGGCTGGGGCCTTCACGCCTCTCAAATCATCGGGGTCAGCCACGCCCGCGGTAAGGCGGAACACCCTGATCCGGGATCCAGACGCCTTCGGGCATTGGGCCAGTTTGCCAGAACACGTCGATCGGAATGCCCCCGCGCGGATACCAATAGCCTCCGATGCGCAGCCACCTTGGCTCCAGAAACTCTTGCAGCCGGCGGGCAATCGAGATGGTGCAATCTTCGTGAAAGGCGCCATGATTGCGGAACGAGCCCAGAAACAACTTGAGCGCCTTGCTTTCCACCAACCATTGATCGGGTACGTAATCTATCACCAGATGGGCAAAATCCGGCTGGCCTGTCATCGGGCAAAGCGAGGTGAACTCGGGCGCGGTAAAGCGCACGTTGTAATCCACATCAGCCTGGGGGTTCTGCACGCGTTCCAGAACCGCCTCTTCCGGGCTGGCTGGCATTTTGGTGTCTCCGCCCAACTGGGTGAGGTTGCTGTAGATACTATCGGTCATGTTATCTCTCCTGCGGTCAGACGCCGCGCTTGTTGCCCCAGATCAGCACATGTAGCTGGGGCAGAATGCGAGGCGCGAACCAACCGGCATTCAAAGTCTTGTCGATCAGCCATTCCATACGGCTGGTGGCATTGGTCAGATCAACCGGGCTGGCCGGATCGGTTTCCGGGTTGCCGGGTTGAAGATAAAGTGGAAGGTCCGGATACCGGTCGGCAACGCTGCGCGCCCAGTTAAAATCCGTGTCGTCAAAGATCACGATCTTGAGGACAGCTTGCGCAGGGCGCACGTTGAGGCAGGCGTCAAACGCCGTCCAATCCATATCCTCGCCACTGCTGGGCGGTTTCGGGCTGAGAACCAGCATAGCGAGGTCGGCAAACCACGGCTTTGCGATTGACCCTTGGGTTTCGCACGCAAAGGTATAGCCTTCCGCTTTGCCTTGCTGGATCAAAGGGCCAAAATCCTGAATGGCAGGATTGCCGCCAGACAGGGAAACAGTCAGAGGCCGCCCGCCTGACAAACGCTGAACTTCGGACCAGACGGCCAGCGTGTCCATTACCGCCCAATCGTGGCGATAGGCGCTGTCGACGGCGTGCAGACTGTCGCACCAACTGCACCGGAAATCGCATCCGCCCGAGCGTACAAATACCGTCGGCTGACCGATCAGCGCGCCTTCGCCCTGTACCGTGGGGCCGAATATTTCAGATATTCTAAGGGTCATGGGCGATACTCGGCCCATGTCTTGGGCGTTTCGGACACTTTCACCGCAGCGGTTTCGGGCCAGCGGGCCGCGCACCAGTCAAAGAAATGGCGCGCAAGGTTTTCAGCGGACGACACGACGTTCAGCACATTGTTCAGGTGCCGGTGGTCGAATTCATCGTCGATATAGGTCTTGAGCGGTTTCAGCTCGTGGTAATCCCGCACGAACCCATCAGTATTAAAATCGCGCCCGGCCAATTCGACCACGACAATATAGTTATGGCCGTGCATCCGGGCACATTGGTGATCATCGGGCAAGTGGGTCAGCTGATGTGAGGCGGAAAAGTGGAACTCCTTAGTAATCCGGTACATCAGACACTTGCTCCTGCGATGGAAGATTTCCAGAACTCGGCGTCGTCGTACTTGGTTGGGTCCGGCACTCCGGCCAGCTCGAACGCCTCGCGCCGTTCAACGCATGTTCCGCATCGGCCACAATGTAAGCCGCCGCCCTTGTAGCAGGACCACGTCTGATCGAACGGGGTGTCCACGCGCGCGCCCTCGCGGACAATATCGGCTTTGCTGCGGTGCACGAATGGCACATGCAGCACTACATCCGCGTAGCCGTCCAACGCGGCGCGCTGCATGGTGTCAAACGCATCTGTGAATGCCGGGCGGCAATCGGGATAGATGAAATGGTCGCCGCCATGCACAGCAGCAGCCACCGCATCATCCCCCTGCGCTGCTGCAACACCATAAGCGATGGTCAGCATGATCGCATTGCGGTTGGGGACAACCGTGACCTTCATCGTCTCTTCTGCGTAATGCCCGTCGGGCACGTCCACGTCGTCGGTTAAGGCCGAGCCCGTCAGCGACGCCCCGACAGAACGCAGGTCAATAACGTGATGGGGCACGTCCAGCCTCTGCGCGCAGAGGGCAGCGAAGGTCAGTTCTTTGGTGTGGCGTTGGCCATAGTCGAAAGACACAAGCCGCGAGAGGTTTCCTTCCGCGGCCAGCACATGGGCAAGCGACACGGAATCCAGTCCGCCGGAGCAGACCAATGTAGTTTTCATGTTTTCAGTCCTTGTTTTGATAACCGGGTAGGCTGCGACCGGCGGGCGGGACGCTTACGGTCTTTTGCCGGTAAGCGCAATGCACGAATTGGTGGAATCGAACGGCGGTTGTGCCTCCTAAGGACCGGGGAAGCGCGGCGGCAAAAGCCCGGCCTGAAACCAACTGACCAATGTCACGATGGAAAAGACGGGCAATCCTGTGGCGCGCTGAATATCTGCCGCGTAAGGGCACATATTCGTGCATTCCAGAACAATTGCACCGAGATCAGGGTTTTGAGACTGCAACGCAAGCACTGCATCGACGTTGTCTGCGCGCGCCTTGTCGACCTCCAGGGCAAGTTCGTTCCCCAGTATCGCACGTGTGAATTCGCGCCCGCCTTCGGTGGTACCGATGGGTGTACCGTCCGGAACCTGAGCGCTTTGCAGGTGATCGTTGGTCAGTGTGGATGCCGATATGGTCAGAATTCCGGCGCGCTTTCCGGCGGGAAGAACTCGATTTACCATCTGCACCTGCATCAAAGATGAGGTCACAACCGGAACTGGCACAGCCTCGGATAGCTCTTTCTGAAACAGGGACAGAAACCCGCAATTGGTGGTAATGCCGTCCGCGCCGTCCTTGACCAGTTCACGCGCGGCATCGATGAATGCGTCCAACATGCCCTCGGCCCGGTGCCGAACGACCAGTTCCGGCGAGGCATCCCGCACAATGCGATAGAGCACCGGAAAAGGCCATGTCAGCGCATTTCCCATATCACCGGGGATGCGTGGGAATTGGGCGTCTAGCATAAGAATACCCACCGACGCTCCGTAAATGGATTTGCCACCTTGGGCGATCATCCTTGCGCCTCCTCGATAATGCGGGCCGAGATGTCTTCGGACCCTTCCATGTAGATACTGGATATCCCGTGGCGCACGGCGTCCTGCACCTGATCTATTCGCTTGGAGATATGGGCACCCAGTACGCGCGCGGCCTCATCCGCGTCGCGATCCAGCAAGGCCTGCATGACCCGTTTATGTTCGTCTTTCGAGCGTTGAACCCGATCCAAGCTCATGGAAACCCAGCGGATATATCGGATGCGTTCGTTGATCCGGGTCAGGGTTTGCACCAGTTCGTTGTTGCCCGATAGCCTGGCAATGCCCAGATGAAAATCTTCGTCTCTGCTAACCGCTTCTTCGACGGTCAGGCCGGTGATGTCGATGCCGGTCGCGTAAAGCTCATCCCGAAGTGTTTGTAGATCTTTGTCAGACGCCTTCGCGCAAGCAATGCGCGCGGCGGCGGATTCGATGATCTGGCGCAACTCGAACAGATCAAACACGCTCTGCGGGTCCAGCGGGCGGCAGAAAAAGCCCAGGCCAGGGCGAAAGTCGAACAGGTGTTCGGCCACCAACCGGTTCAGGGCCTCGCGCAGGGGGGTTCGGCTGACGCCCAATTCCTTCGACAAAGCCACTTCATTCAATCGATCACCCGGCCGCAGGCGAAACGAGACGGCCATCGCCTTTACCTGATCATAGATGTCATCAACGCGTGGACCTGCCATAAGTGCCGCCTTTTTCCGTTTGCTAAGGCGTGCCACAGGTTGCTCTTGAAATCAATATACAAAACTGTATACAGCTCTGTGTGCAGAATGAAATCAAAGGAAACCCAGCCATGACCGGGACGAATTATCTGACAGGAGCCGAAGCAATGGTGCGCATGTTGGAAGCACACGGCGTGAAACACATGTTCGGCCTGTGCGGTGATACAACGCTGCCCTTCTATGACGCGTTGGCGCGGATGGATCATGGTATTCAGCACATACTGACCCGGGATGAACGTCACGCGGCCTATATGGCGGATGGATACGCACGCGTCACTGGCAAGCCGGGTGTCTGCGAAGGCCCGTCCGGAGGCGGGGCGACCTACATACTGCCGGGGGTGATCGAGGCCAGCGAAAGCTCGGTTCCCATTCTAGCGATCACCTCTGATGTGGCGACGACCAGCCGCGGAAAATACCCGTTGACTGAGTTGGATCAGGCAGCGCTGTTCAAGCCGTTGGCAAAGTGGAATGCGTCTCTGGAAGACGCCTCGCGTTTGCCTGCGATGGTGCGGGCTGCGTTTCGTGCAATGACGACCGGAACGCCAGGCGCCACACATCTGGCGCTGCCCTTTGATACGCAGAAAGGTCCGGTGGACGAAGCTGAGGTTTGGGCAGATGCACGCCACCGCAGCTATCCCGCTGAACGGGCTGGACCGGATCTGGATGCCATTGAAGCGGCCGCGGATATCCTGGCCAAAGCCAAATCAGCAGTCATCGTTTGCGGCGGTGGGCCGGTTCTTTCCGGGGCTGAAGAGGCATTGCACCGTGTTGCCACCCTGCTAGGTATCCCAGTTGCCACAACAGTTTCCGGTCAGGGCTCCATTGCCGAAACGGACCCGCTGGCCTTGGGCGTCGTTGGCTCGAACGGTGGTGTTCCGGCCACGCGCGCCGTTGTGGATCAGGCAGATGTCGTTGTGTTTGTCGGATGCCGCGCGGGGTCGGTCACGACCGAACGCTGGCGCAGCCCCGGGCGGGATGCCACCATCATCCATATAGACAGCGACCCGATGGTGATCGGCGCAAATTATCAAACCGAAGTCGCCATTTGTGCCGATGCCCGTTTGGCGTTAGAGGCTTTGGCGGGGTCGCTTGAGACGCGGCACGATCTGCCAGGTTTTGGTGGAGCGGCCCAAGCCCGTGCCGCCTGGGAGGCCAAGTTGCAAGCGTTCGCACCGCTTGCGGCCAGTCGCGACACCCCGATCCGGCCCGAAGCCGTAATTGCGGCTCTTGCAGACATCCTGGACGATGATGCGATTGTTGTCGCTGATCCGGGCACCCCGTGCCCTTACTTCAGCGCCCATTACCGCTGGCGCAAACCGGGACGGCATTTTATCACCAATCGGGCACATGGCGCGTTGGGGTATTCGCTAGGTGCGGCCATGGGCGCCCATGTAGGTCGGCCATCGGTCAAGACATTGTCCGTTATGGGGGATGGATCGTTTGGCTTCACTTGCGGTGAGTTTGAAACGATGGTGCGGCACAAAATGCCGATTACCTCGATCGTATTCTCGAACTCAGTCTTTGGTTGGATCAAAGCGGGTCAGGATGCAGGCTTTGGGCAGCGTTACTACAACGTCGATTTCAATCGGACCGATCACGCCGCTGTTGCGGCGGCATTTGGGGTCAAATCCTGGACAGTGAAAGACCCGGATGATCTGCGCAGAGTTTTGAAGCAGGCCGTTGAGCATGATGGCCCGACGCTGGTCGACATCCACTCACAACAACTTCACGAAGCTGCGGCACCGGTGTCGGAATGGGTGGCGTAAGACGCGATGGACGGGGTCAGTTGGGCCAGAAACTCCTGCGCAATCATTGATAAAGGGCGTCCTTTTGCGGTGATTATCGCAAGATCCAGCGTGACTGCTGGTGTGAAAGGGCGGGTTTGATATCCGCCCTCTTCATCGAAGGTCACTGTGAACGGATCAATCATCGCGACGCCCATACCCTGTTTGACAAAGCTCAGCAGGTTTTCCGACAAATGCGTGTGTATTCGCGTCTGCCAGGTGCGCTCTGCAATCTGAAAAATGTCACGGGTTCTGCGATGGGTTTGGTGTTCGGGGCCCATGACGATGAACGGCTCATTCTCCAACAGCTCTGGTGTCAGAACGTCATGGGTCGCCAAATGGCTACCCACGGGGAACGTGGCCATCGTTTCAAATTGGAAGACCTGAAAGTTCAGCGTGTCATGGAGTATTGGCATCTCGACGATGCCGATCTCGAACAAGCCCGAGGTTACCCACTCCTGTATTTTCGAAGAATACTGAGACTGAAAGCTGACGGACAGATTGGGGCGCGATTTGGCAAAACGGGCAATCTCTCGCGGCATGAAACCAAATGATAGAAGGTGGGGAGCAGCAACCTGCAATTGCCCGGGATGCTTGTTCTGCAGGTCCGATACGGCCTGCGCGACATGGTCCAGCCCGCGAACTACGGTATCGACCTCTCGATACAAAAGCTCTGCCTCTGGCGTCGGCAAAAGACGTCCTTTGTTGCGTTCGAACAAGGGCAATCGAGCCTCACGTTCCAACTGAGCCAATAGATTGCTGATACCCGGTTGCGAGATTCCCAGAACCGACGCGGCCCCAGTTACGGTACCCGTTTCCATGATGGCGTGGAACGCCTGCAACTGACGAAAGCGCAGAGACATAGCTTACCCTATCATTTCTTATGATGGACTTACGAAAACATAGTATTTGAAATGATATGCCGGTCAAGGCAGGCTTCCGCCTATCGCTGGGGAGGACGAATGGGCGATCTGACACAACAAATCATAGGTTACGACCTGTGGCATCTTGAACTGCCCGTCACATCTCGCCGGGACCACGGTATCGGATCTGTCGAAGGTGTGTGCGAGGTCGTTGTCCTGCGCCTGACGTCCGAGGATGGCAGCCAGGGATATGGCGAAGCCTCACCCTGGTCGGTCTTCACGGGAACGCCCGAGGCGACCTATGCCGCCCTGAATCGCTACCTCCGCCCGTTGGTGGTGGGGGCCAGAGTTGCTGACAGAGCGGCAATCATGGCGCGTGCTGCATATGCGGTTGCGCATTGCACCGAGGCTAAAGCGGCACTGGAAGCTGCTCTACTTGATTTGACGGGCAGGATCAGCGCCGTTCCTGTCTGGGCCCTGTTGGGAAGGAAATGCCGCGACGAGATCCCGCTCAGCTGCTCTATCGCCAATCCCGATTTTGCGCAGGATATCGAATTGCTGGGCCGTTTGCAGGACGACGGCGTGAGGATCGTGAAGTTGAAGACTGGGTTCAAGGATCATGCTTTTGATATCATGCGCCTTGAGTATTTGGCGAAGCATTACCCACAGTTCTCAGTGCGTGTTGATTACAATCAAGGCCTGTCAATCGAGGACGCTCCGGCGCAGGTGCGGGATGTGGCATCGTTCAATCCCGATTTCATCGAACAACCGGTACGCGCACATCACTACGGCATGATGGCGAAGCTACGGCAAATGACGGATGTGCCGTTACTGGCCGATGAAAGCGTTTTTGGCCCCGAGGATATGGAACGGGCTGCGCGTGAGGGTATCTGCGACGGTGTGTCGATCAAAATCATGAAATCTGGAGGTCTGGTGCGCGGGCAAACAGTCGCTCGCATGGCTGCAGCACACGGCCTGAGTGCTTATGGCGGAGATATGTTTGAAGCTGGTCTGGCACATCTGGCAGGCACTCACATGATCGCCGCCACACCGGAAATTAAGCTGGGCTGCGAGTTCTATCAGGCCTCTTACTTCTTGGCAGAAGACATTCTTGAGGAGCCTTTCGAAGTGAAAAGGGGCCAGGTCATAGTCTCCGACACACCTGGTCTTGGAGGGAAGCCGGACGAGGCAAAGCTGAACCATTATGCTGTTTCCAAAGCGGTGGCGGCATGAGCGAGAAAAAGACAATTGCCATCATCGGTGCCGGTATCGTCGGTGTCTCAACCGCCGTCTGGCTGCAACGTGACGGGCATGATGTCATCTTGATCGACAAGGCCGGCCCCGGAGAGGGTACCTCGCATGGCAATGGTGGTGTGCTGGCCTCTTGCTCGATTATTCCGGTCACGGTGCCGGGGCTTTTGAAAAAAGCGCCCAGGATGCTGTTTGACCCGTCGCAGCCTTTGTTCATGAAATGGGGCTATGTACCCAAGCTGTTGCCGTGGTTGACGCGTTACCTGAAACACGCAAACGCAGATGACGTTGAACATATCGCGGCCGCGCTAACCCCCATTGTCGGAGACAGCCTGAACGATCATCAGGCCCTGGCTCAGGGTACGGCGGCCGAGAAATGGATTGTGCCATCCGACTACCTGTTCCTCTACGAAAACCGCCAGCATTTCGAAGGCGATGCCTTTGGTTGGGGTGTTCGGCGCAAGCACGGGTTCAAGTGGGAAGAACTAGAGGGTGCCGCGTTCCACGCCTACGACCCGATCTACAGCAAAGACATCGGGTTTGCTGCCAAGCTTTCTGATCACGGACACATCACCGATCCTGGGCGGTACGTGAAAGACCTCGCCGCACATGTTGAGGCCAACGGCGGCAGGGTCATCCGTGCTGCTGTTGAAGATGTCGTACACGATAACGGCAAGGTCGCCGGCGTGCGCACCGCTGGTGAGACAATTGCTTGTGACACTGCCATTGTCACTGCGGGCGTCTGGTCCGGGCCTTTGGCCAGCAAATTGGGCGTTTCTGTTCCTCTGGAGACAGAACGTGGTTATCATCTTGAATTGGTGGAACCTTCCGCGATGCCAAAAAGTCCGGTTATGGTTGCTTCGGGCAAGTTCGTCGCCACGCCGATGGATGGCCGCATTCGGCTGGCCGGGATTGTCGAATTCGGCGGGCTGGACGCGCCGCCTTCGAGGGCGCCGTTCGAACTGATGCGCAAGAATGCCCGGGCGGCCTTTCCGGGCGTGACATGGAAGGACGAAGTAGAATGGATGGGGCACCGGCCCGCACCGGCAGACTCGATCCCGATCATCGGCGAAGTGCCGGGAATTGACGGAGCATTTATGGGGTTTGGCCACCATCATATCGGTCTGACAGGCGGGCCAAAAACAGGACGTCTGCTGGCGCAGATGATCGCGGGCAGGACCCCAAACGCAGACATGAGCGTCTATGCGCCGTCTCGCTACGCGACTTAAGAAATGTCCGGTAACACAAGCCGGCAAAACAAAATTAAACAGGGAGAAAAAGATGAAGAAATTGACAAGCCTTCTGGCGGCAACCGCTTTGACAGCCGCAGCAACCGCACCGGCGATGGCCGAGAAATGGGATATGCCCATGGCGTATTCGGCATCGAACTTCCACTCGGCCACGGGTGCCGAATTTGCCAAATGCGTGACCACAGGCACCGGGGGCGAGGTTGAGATCGTCACGCATCCGTCCGGGTCGCTGTTCAAAGGCGCCGACATCAAACGTGCCATTCAGACCGGTCAAGCACCGATTGGCGAGCGTCTGTTGTCCGGTCACCAGAATGAAAACGCGCTGTTTGGGTTCGACTCAATCCCATTCCTGGCAACGTCATTCGATGACAGCGCCAAGCTTTGGGAGGCCGCAAGACCTTCGATTGAAAATCTGCTGGCAGAACAGAACCTGACGTTGCTTTATGCCGTGCCATGGCCGCCGCAAGGACTGTACTTTAAAGACGAGGTGAACTCGGTCGCCGACATGGAAGGCATCAAGTTCCGGTCTTATAACAATGCCACGTCGCGTTTGGCGGAACTGACCGGCATGCTGCCTGTGACTATCGAGGCTGCAGAAATCAGCCAGGCTTTTGCCACTGGTGTCGCGGACTCGATGGTGTCGTCGGGATCGACCGGATATGATCGCAAGGTTTGGGAAAGCCTAAATTATTTCTACGAAGTGGACGCGTGGCTGCCACGCAACTACGTCATGGTCAACTCAGACATCTGGGCTGGTGTTTCTGATGCCAACAAGAACGTCATCAAGGGCTGTGCAGAGCTTGCTGAATATGCCGGCAATTGGCGCGCCAAGGAATACACCGGATTTACCCTGCAAGGCCTACGTGATGGCGGCATGACAGTCGGTCCGGCGTCCGAGCAGATGACCAACGAGTTGAAAGAGATCGGTGTCACTATGACCAATGAGTGGCTTGAGGCCGCAGGCGACGAAGGCAAGGCCATCGTCGATGCGTTCAATTCGTCTCAGTAATTGGCCAAAGATGGGCGGCGGATCAACCTGCCGCCCGTTTCCATAGAATAACTAATAGTGGGGACAGCATGGCGGCACTACGAGGGCTCAGGTCCGTATTGGATTTCATTTATCAGGCAGCAGGGGTTCTGGCAGCACTTAGCCTGATTGCTATTTTGGTGCTGATCGTTGTGCAAATGCTGGCCCGCTGGACCGGAGAGGTTTTCCCGGGCGCGCCCGACTATGCGGGCTATGCCATGGCTGCCGCGTCCTTTCTGGCCTTTGCCAATGCGCTGAACCGAGGCAGCCACATTCGCGTGTCGATCCTGCTGAATGCGGTCCCCGACCGGGTGCGCCGCATCCTTGAAATATGGTGTTTTACAGTGGGCGCGGCGGTAATGTGGTACTTTTGCTGGTACGCCTACCGCTTTGTTTACTGGAGCTGGAAATTCAACGATGTTAGCCAGGGACAGGACAAAACCGCGCTTTGGATTCCGCAGTCAACAATGCTGATTGGCGCAGTCATCCTTGCAATCGCCCTGACCGATCATCTGATCCACGTCGTTTTTAAGGGCGATCACCGCATCGTCCGTGATCTGGCCGATCAGAGCCACGGGGAGTGAGAGCATGGAAAACGTATCAGTCATCATCCTCTTCCTCTTTGTTCTTTTCACTCTGCTTGGCACCGGTGTCTGGGTTGGCCTTGCCCTTATGGGCGTCGCGTGGGTCGGGATGGAGCTTTTCACGACACGCCCTGTCGGAGACGTGATGATCACGACCATCTGGTCGGCCTCATCGTCATGGACACTGACCGCGCTGCCGATGTTCATCTGGATGGGCGAAATCCTGTATCGAACGCGATTATCCGAGGATATGTTCAAGGGACTTTCGCCTTGGATGGCACCTTTGCCCGGTGGTTTGGTGCACACCAACATTGTCGGCTGCACGGTGTTTGCCGCTGTTTCTGGGTCGTCAGCCGCCACCCTGACGACTGTGGGTAAAATGTCGATCCCGGAACTAAGGAAACGCAACTACCCCGAACGGATGATAATTGGTACGCTGACCGGCGCTGCGACACTGGGCCTGATGATCCCGCCCTCTTTGACGTTGATCGTCTATGGTGTGACTATCAATGAATCGATCACCAAGCTGTTCTTTGCAGGCATTCTGCCCGGATTGGTGCTGGCGACGATGTTCATGGGATACGTCGCAATATATTCGAAATTCGGGAAAGACTGGAACCCAAACAGCGAAGATAAGCTGAGCTTTTCTGAAAAGCTCAAGAACTCTCGCTTCTTGTTGCCCGTAATCCTGCTGATCATGGTGGTGATCGGGTCGATGTATCTGGGCTATGCCACTGCGACCGAAGCCGCGGCCTTTGGTGTGATCGGTGGTCTGTTGCTGGCGGCAGGGCAGGGATCCCTGACCTGGAAGACCTTCACCGAAAGCCTGATGGGGGCCACCCGGACCAGTGCGATGATCGCCCTGATCCTTGCTGGGGCTGCGTTCTTGTCATTGTCCATGGGATTTACGGGTCTGCCGCGGGGTCTGGCTGATCTGATCGCAGGGTGGGAGCTGACTCGGTTTGAGCTATTGATGGTTTTGCTGGTCTTTTACATCATTCTGGGCTGTTTCCTTGATGGCATCTCCTCGGTCGTGCTGACCATGGCCGTAGTAGAACCGATGATCCGGGACGCGGGTATCGACCTCATCTGGTTCGGTATTTTCATCGTGGTTGTCGTTGAGATGGCGCAAATTACACCGCCAATCGGCTTCAACCTGTTCGTGATGCAAGGCATGACGAACCATGAGATGAGCTATATCGCCCGCGCGGCAATCCCTATGTTCCTGATCATGGTGGTGATGGTCTTCGTCCTGATCTGGTTCCCGGAATTGGCCACATGGCTGCCGGAAAACCTTAGGCAAAGCCCGGGCGGGTAGGGGGCTTTGAACCCACTTCATCTGGCGGCGCGTAACGGTCCTTATGTTCTGGTCGCAGGGCTGGCCGCCGGATTGCTGCTGCCCGCGCTAGCCGAGCCGATGCGGGCGATCTTACCGCCGCTTGTCGCACTGCTGCTGTTTCTGACGGTCCTTCGAATTGAGCCAGCTTTGCTGTTGGGGTCCTTGGTCGACTTACGCCAGGTGGCAAATACAGTGATCGCGTTCCAGCTGGTTTTGCCGCTATTAGTTGTGACTATTGGCATGATCGGTGGATGGACCGGCACGCCGGTCTTTTTGTCTCTGCTGATCATGGCCGCGGCTCCGTCCATTTCGGGCAGTGCGAATATGTGCCTGATGATGGGACATCCGGCAGAACACGCCATGCGCCTGATGGTGATCGGGACCGCCGTATTGCCGTTAACCGTGTTTCCCATATTCGTGCTGATGCCCGATCTGGGCGACTTTCAATCCGTTCTTATCGCCGTCTTGCGCCTGTTTCTGACAATTGCGGGGGCGACTGTTGCAGCCGTGTTGTTGCGCCTCGCGTTTCTGAGGAACCCTTCCCAAGCTACGCTAAAAAATCTGGAAGGGTTGGCAACGATCACCCTCGCTGTCTTTGTGATCGGCCTGATGCCATCAGTGACCGCGACTGCGCTTGTTGATCCCGGGCTTGCGGCCTTTTGGGTGGGGTTCGCATGTCTGGCCAATTTCGGCGCGCAACTGGTGATGTATTTTCTGACACGCAACCGAGTGGCTGCCGACAAACCCACCGCTTTGTCCATTGTCGCCGGAAACCGGAATGTCGCGATTTTCCTGATTGCGTTGCCACCCGAGGTAACGGCGCCACTTTTGGTGTTCATCGGGGCCTATCAGATCCCGATGTACCTGACCCCCATTGTAATGCGCCGTTTTTACCAAGCGTCGGGCAGTTTGGGGTAAAGCGGGCGCGGCAACATTCGCCGCGCCCGCTATTGTATTAGAAATGCACCGAGCGGGCAGTACCGGGAACTTCCATCGGTGGTGCAAATTTGGTCAGGTCGATGCCTTCGACCGCGACCTTATATTCCTCCAGCGTCGGCGTACGACCCAGAATGGCTGACAAAACAACAACCGGGGTTGAACCCAGAAGGGATTCACCCTTCTTTGTCTCACTGTCCGCTACAACACGGCCTTGGAACAGACGGGTGGACGTTGCCAGAACGGTGTCGCCATTAGCAGCTTTTTCCTGGTTGCCCATGCAAAGGTTGCAGCCCGGGCGCTCAAGATAGAGGATATTCTCGTACTCGGTCCGAGCGGTTTGCTTGGGGAACAGGTCATCGAATTCAAAGCCTGAATACTTCTGCAGAATTCCCCAATCACCTTCTTCTTTCAGCTCATCAACGATGTTGTACGTTGGCGCGGCAACAACAAGCGGGGCCTTGAACTCGACCTTGCCGTATTCCTCTTCGAGATTACGCAACATCTGGGCCACGATCTTGATGTCGCCCTTGTGCACCATGCAGGACCCTACAAAGCCCAGATCAACCTTCTTTTCAGCCGCATAGTATGAGATCGGGCGTATCGTGTCGTGGGTATAGCGCTTAGAAACGTCGGCATTATTCACATCCGGGTCGGCGATCATCGGTTCGACGATCTGACCTAGATCCACGACGACTTCGGCAAAGTACTTGGCGTTGTCGTCTGGGCGCAGAGCCGGTTTTTCGCCCGAGCGAATTTCGGCGATACGTTTGTCCGCGATGTCGATCAGACCCTGCAGCATCTGAACATCGTTATCCATGCCTTTCTCGATCATGATCTTGATCCGCGACTTAGCGATTTCCAGCGATTCAATCAGCGTATCGTCGTTCGAGATACAGATCGACGCCTTGGCCTTCATCTCGGCCGTCCAGTCTGTGAAGGTAAAGGCCTGGTCCGCCAGCAGCGTACCGATATGCACTTCGATAATGCGACCCTGGAACACGTTGTCGCCGTGTTGCGCCAGCATCTGCGCCTGCGTCGCGTGCACCACGTCGCGGAAATCCATGTGCGGTGCCATTTCGCCCTTGAAGGTCACCTTGACGGATTCCGGGATCGGCATAGTTGCCTCACCCGTGGCCAAAGCCAACGCAACCGTGCCCGAGTCCGCACCAAAGGCCACGCCTTTGGACATCCGCGTGTGGCTGTCGCCGCCGATGATGATGGCCCAGTCATCGACCGTGATATCGTTGAGCACTTTGTGAATGACGTCTGTCATCGCGTGGTACACGCCTTTGGGATCACGTGCGGTGATCAGACCGAACTTGTGCATGAACGCCATCAGGCGCGGGGTGTTGGCCTGCGCTTTCAGGTCCCAGACCGAGGCCGTGTGACAGCCAGATTGATAGGCACCATCCACGCTGGGCGACAGGACGGTCGCGGCCATAGCCTCAAGCTCCTGACTGGTCATCAGACCGGTGGTGTCCTGAGAACCCACGATATTGACTTTGGCGCGCACGTCTGAGCCAGCATGTAACACTTTGCCCGGGGTCGCACCGCGCGCATTAGCGTTAAAGATCTTTTCGACGGCCGTCAGCCCCTGACCTTCATGGCTGACTTCCTTCGCAGGGGCGAAGGCCGATTTCAGCTCAATACCCAGCGTTTCACATGCAAATGTCTGCAGTTTCTTGCCAAAGACGATGGCGTAAGAACCGCCAGCCTTCATAAATTCCATCTTTTGCGGCGTGAATGAACCTGCCATGTCGACCAGCTCTTCACTGCCATCCGCGCTATAGAGCTTTTTCTCTTTCGTGTTGATGGTCAGCACAGTGCCCGTTTCAACCGAATAGCGCTGTTCCAGGATCGGGTTGCCGTCGTTGTTGAGGATCGCCTTGCCATCCTCGTCCACTTTCTTGACCCAGTTCTTCAGGTCAACACCGATACCACCGGTAACGCCCACGGTTGTCAGAAAGATGGGCGAAATTCCGTTTGTTCCGGCCACGACCGGTGCAAAATTGACGAAAGGCACGTAAGGGCTGGCTTGCTTGCCGGTCCAAAGTGCCACGTTGTTGACACCCGACATCCGCGACGAACCAACACCCATAGTGCCTTTTTCCGCAACCAGCATCACGCGCTTGTCGGGGTGCTGCAGCTTCAGCGCTTCAATCTCTTTTTGTGCGGCCTCGGAAATCAGGCATTTGCCATGCAGCTCGCGGTCGGAACGCGAATGCGCCTGATTGCCCGGCGACAGAAGGTCGGTGGAGATGTCACCCTCGGCTGCAATATATGTGACAACTTGGATTTCCTCGTCCACATCAGGCAACTTGGTGAAAAATTCGGCTTTGGAATAGCTCTCAAGAAGATCCGCAGCGATCTTGTTGCCCGCCTCATAGGCAGCTTTCAGACGGTCCGTGTCCGCCTCATACAGGAAGACCTGAGTTTTCAGAACCTCGCCTGCCTGGACCGCTATGTCTTGCTTGTCGCCCAGTGCAACATCCAGAAGCACGTCAACCGACGGTCCGCCCTTCATGTGGGACAACAGTTCGAACGCGAATTCGGGCGAGATTTCTTCGACTGCAACATCACCGACGATGATGGACTTCAAGAACGTTGCCTTCGCACCCGCAGCACTGGTTGTGCCGGGCAACGTGTTGTAAATCAGGTAGTGCAACGAATCTGCACGATGCGGATGACCGGTATCCTTGATTTGTTCGATGATTTCCTCGACCAGCGCACCATCGTCGATGGGTTTTGGGCTAAGCCCTTGTTCTTTGCGCGTTTCAATTTCATCCAAGTAATCTGAATACTGGCTCATGGCTGTTTCCGCTTTGTGTGAATCTGCTGCTGTTGAGAGGTGCTGGGCAACCCGCTCGATCGTATTTGTATGCACCGGTATACATTTGTTGCGGAGGTTTCAAGGTACCACCGTGGAAATTTGCAGGTACTGTATACTTCTATGCTTGGTTTCAACCTTGACCAACGGTCGCAAATACATACCTAGCCTTTTCCTAAACTCGCTGGACCCTAAGGGCCGGGGCTTGGTGCTTTCGATTGTGCCTTTTGATACAACGCCTGCGGGCCAAAAAAATCATTCGCGACGACGGCATGGGTCACACGCTGATCCCTGCACAATCTCGACGTTTTGGTCGAAAGATCGCGGTTTGAAGAACGGATGGGCGGAGCCACGCGGCTGTATGTGAACCTTCGATGCACCTTCCCACGAACGGGCAAAGGCTTCCGTAAAGCCGCTGAAGCGATCCGTATCGCTGCATCGGAATAACATGTACCTCAACACGAACGTTTACGTTGTTCATCAGTAATTCGGCTGTTTCCATTAACTCAACTTTGATGGTGTGGTTAGCGTGGCATAAGCGTTGGCATCAGGTTCGTCGTAGTCGGTGCGCGGGTCAGCATTTGGCCGATGCTCGGAACCGCGTTATTGACTGCATGCAACGGTGCGTACAGTCACGCCAGTCGCAACTAGCGGCAAACTCTCGTACGGTCGATCATTGAGCCTTCACAAAGCGATTGCGTTCGATTTCTCCAATAAAGGTCGTTCTTACAGTGCACAGCATTGGTCGAAATGGGCTCTCCATGCAGCTTCGCCGCTCGACGCACGAATGCGTACTGTCTGAGTCCGTGCCTTCCACGTTACCGACCGGGAACTGAAAAAGGGGGGGGGCGAACTTCAGCTGGCTCTTTATTTTTACGGCGATCAACCAAATTGGATTGGAGAGAGAAACCGCAATTGATGGCGGGCTACAAGAGGTCAAAACAACGCCTGACACTACACCAGAACCATATTTTTGCCATGAATGTTCAATCTATTGGCGAGTATTGAATTTGTTGGAAAATACTATTGTGAACGCGATTCATTCGGAGCTGGTGCCAGAACCAAGCAATTCGTCAATACTGGCCCTTGAAACCGAGTTGACCAGTGAAGTTCGTTCCGAGCGGTGCCGGCTGGATGCGCGAAGAGGGTTCAAGCAGTTTCTTCTATTGGCAATAGCGGTGGGATGTCTGGCAGTAACATTTCTAGCCGAGCTTCTGGGCGGCTTTGTCGCGGCCTGGAATTCCGGGCTTGACCTGAGCACCGCTGGAGCCAAACTCTGGGCTCCAATCCCGCTTGGTCTATTATGTTTTTTTCTCGCGCGGTCACACGCATTGAGCGCTGGAAGTCTATGGGCGGTTTGGAGGGGCCGCGCGCCTGTAATTCTCAGGGCGGCTGAACTCTATGGTGGCAAAACGCAGTACACTGTCAAGAAAGACTACGTCGAAGCAATTGAAGCCCACCAGACAGAGGCTTGGCATTTTTCACATGTATCAAAACCAATGCACGTTGGGCGGTTTGTTATCTGGAAAAGAGCGAGCTACGGATTGTTTTTTCTTCCAATGCCTTCGGATGAAGACGCCAGAGAACTCGTGAAGAAGGTGAAAGAGGAAAGCAGGGCGAAGAATTCCAATGGTTTTAACCCGAGAAACGCTCCGATAGAAGCCAAACACCAGCACATATCCGCGACCGCAGCATTTCATGCCTTGGAAGGACTATCCAAAAAACTGGGGACACCCTGTCCCGCCTGGCTGGATTCAGTCTTTAACTATTTGGCGTATGCTTGGATCTCGGGTCTCTCTATTTTTCTCTTAATTGTTTTGTTGACCGGAAAGTCATTGGAGACGGGTTTTCCGTTGTTTAATCAAATCGGTGTCATATTGCTGTTTGTCGCGATGACCACAGCAGCGGTAAATGATTGGCCCTATCTGCCAAAACTGCGCCATCTTCACTATTACCGTCACGGGCTTTTACGAGGTTTCGATTGGGGGCCGACGGCAGTGAGTTGCGACAAGGCGGCCATTGAAATCTGGCGCGAAGGTAAACGATTGCGCCTCGATTGGTCTGCGGTTCGTGCCGTTCATATTGAAAATGACCTGACCATTATCGAGACGAAGGATGATCAGTTGCATGTTGTTCCAGAAATACCCGCCGCGGCAAATCTTCTTTCCGCCTACAGAGTGTCTCAGGGGTTGGGTCCATGGTCAGACAACAAACGAACGGCTGCGCCGAAAGTTGAGAAAAAGAAGTGGTGGCAATCCACATTCGCCAACATTGCAATTTGGGTCATCGTCTTTCTTGTCATACTGGGCTTGTTTAATTTGGCTGGAGCCAAACCTGCATCAGCAGAATTGCTACGCGACAAAAACCTACCTGAGTGGCACGAGGAGGTTTCGCAGCGGGATCGAGAAGCGGCATTGCATGCTGATACATCTGTAAGTCTCCCTATTCACGACGAAAAAATCCGAGTCGAAAACAACGGATATCAAAGAGTCAGGCAGAGCTTCTTTGCCGTGCATGATCGTTCAACTCTGGAACTTTATGGCGAGGTCCAATTGCTGGTGGACCCGAATTTTGAGCGTGCCACTCTTCATCGATTGCAGATCCACCGAGATGGTAAAGTGATAGATCAACTCGACTTGCCGTTCGAAGAACTCCGGCGCGAACCAGAACTCAGCTCAGGTGTGATGCTGGGCGACATCGAGTATTTCGGTCAGATTGCGGATCTTCGTGTTGGTGACACCGTCGAGATGATCTGGTCGATCATTGCCACCACACCCGTTTTCCCAAACCAGTTTCACTATCGATCAGACGGGCTCAGAGACTGGGGTTGGGAACAGAGGCGCACGTCCATTGACTTGCCCGCTGCAACGCGTTTCGAGCTGAACCATACGGATGAGTTCGATGTTCAGCGCGAAGAGGCTGCCGGCAGGACGATCTTGAGTTGGTCCTTGGAAAAGGCTGAAGAAGATGACAGAAACACACGCTCTGCGGATGATTGGGATGTCTCCAACGATGGGTTGCAGCTCTCGACCTTTCAGGATTGGTTTCAGATCGTTCAGGGACTAACCGGCGACTACAAACCCAGACCGGAATTATTGCCCGGTGACCTGATCAAACTGCTTGATGAAATGCTGGAGCAGTCCGAAGATCCGCAATGGCGCGCGACGCAAGCTTTGCGTTTGGTACAGGACCGGGTCCGGTATTTCAGCGTTTCAATTGGTGAAGGCGGCTGGATACCTCGATCCCCCGACGAAGTCTGGCTGAGCGCATATGGCGATTGCAAAGACAAGGCGCTTCTTCTGATTTCCATGCTGGCCTATTTGCAGATTGAGGCCGATGTCGTTCTCGTCGACCACGACATCGGGCCTGCTTTGCCGCGCATGTTACCTTCACCGTTTATCTTTGATCACGCCATAGTACGTGTTCGCGATCCGCAAGGTGACTGGTTTGTTGATGCAACCGATCTACTGCAAGGCGGCGTAGGTCGGGCGATCCCATTGAAGGATTTTGCCTGGGGCCTGCCACTGGCAGAGGACAGCACCGGACTTGTTGAAGTCGTAACGAATCTTTCTGATGAACCGACCCGAGAGGCTGTACAGGAATATGTGTTCTTGGATGAAGGCCCGATTGCCGCCGTACTCAATGTTACAGACACATGGCGGGGTGTCGAAGCGGACAACATGCGCTGGCGCTATGACGGCGAGGACATGGAAGACCGGCGCAAGCAATATGAAAAGTGGTACGCCAAACGGTTTCCCGGAGCTACGCACTCAGAGGTAATGATCATTGAGGATGATCTGGACGCCAATGTTTTTCAGCTCGTCCAGCGCTACACGTTGCCGCGCGAGGGGTTTGAAGACAAGGAACTTTGGAACAAACTGAACCATTATGGCTACGCTATTTCGGACGAGCTTTATGAATTTGATGACGATGAGGTGCTTGAAGGGCAATCTCGCGTAAACGCTCCGATGCACAACGTCCATAAGATCGTGATGCGCAATGTTCCCGCCCCAATCAAAAAGCCCAGTTCGCTTGAGTTCGAAAATGACTTTATTAAATTCGAGACCGGCGGCGAGTGGGATGAGGCGGGGGCAACCTGGACATACCAGTGGAGTCTCAAAACAAAACAAACAACGCTTAAGCCAGGTGACGAAGAGGCATGGCGAGAAGCCGAAGATTACGTGGACAATAACGATGGGTACTACGTCTACTTGCATCGTCGGCTATTTGAAGTCGTGGAAGAAAAACCGATTTATTTGGGGCTGAATGCGACGCAGTTGATGATTTTCCCAGTCTTCTTGATAGTTGCAATGCTCATGCTGTTTTTCTTTCGACAAGGAATACGAGCGGAGGTGCTTGCCGCGAAAGCCAAGCAAGAAGAGCGTGAGGGTTGCGCACCCTGACGCCGCTACTGTTGGGCTAAAAACTGATGAACCCACCGCGTCGTTTTTCACTCTACTTGTGAATATTGCTTAGCAATTTGCCCCCGATTTCGGGGGGCAGATTTCTGACACCTGCGATATTCCTCAGTAGTTGGACCGTTTTGCAGGCGGCTCAGGTTTCAGCACCTGTAGCTTTTGTTTGGGCACCAAAGATGCAGGCAAGCAAGTTACTGAAACGTATATGGGCTACGAATGCTTCAGGTCGGGCTGTCCATCAATTCACTTTGATATCCGAAGAGTGCAGGCAGTCCGCCTGTGTGCAGCAGAATGACTTTCTCCGCCGACTTGATCTTTCCGCTTTCTACGAGGTCCAGCAAACCAGCGAATGTCTTTGCAGAATAAACGGGGTCAAGGAAAACCCCCTCGACCCGGGCCATTTTCTTCAATGCAGCGCGCGTGGTTGCATTTACTTTGCCATATCCCGGCGGCAAGGCCTCATCAAAAACATCGATCTTGTCCTGTAGAAGTCCTGCGTCGATATCCAGCAAGCTCGCAAGTTTTTGCAGAACGACCTTCATTCGGGCCTGCTGCATTTCACGATCTCTGCGCACACAAATCCCATACACCGAGGCAGTGCTTTCTTCTAACACCAGACCGGTCAGCAGTCCGCCATGGGTGGCACCGCTACCCGAGGGGACGACGACCGCGTCGAAATCCGGCATCTGTTGATACAATTCCTGCCCGGCCACAACGTAGCCCAAGGCACCCAAGGGCGGATGGCCCAGCCCCAGATGAATAACGTACGGTTTGTGACCTTTGGCTTTTAATTCAACTGCGCGCGCATGCAGCGCTGCGTCGGCTCCCGCTTCGTCCTCTCCTTCAGGGTAACTCATATGCTCGGCACCCAGGATTTGCGCCAGCAGCACGTTCCCGGACGAATAGTACTCCGCCCCCATGTCAGTGACACGCTCTTCCAACTGAAGCACGGATTGCATGCCCAGTTTGGCTGCGGCAGCGGCCGCAGACCGAACGAAATTGGATTGGACGGCACCGGTGATCAGAATGGTATCAGCACCTTGTTGACGCGCATCTCCGAGATAAAATTCAAGCTGCCGTGTTTTGTTGCCACCAAAACTAAGCCCAGTCAGATCATCACGTTTCAGCCAGAGATCGATGCCCAGTTCTGTCGATAAGTTGTCCAGACGCTCCAAAGGAGTTGGGCCGGACATGAGTTGGGCGCGTGGAAATTTGTGCAGATAATCGTTTTGTGTCATCGTGTAACCTTCAAGACCAAGCTATTAAATGCGCGCGATAGAACAAAACTAAGCAGGCAATCAGGGATACCACGCGGATCACTGTTATGACCACCGACTGTGGTAAGTAAGGGCCTACCACACGACCAAGTAGGCTGCCGATCAGAGTTATCGCAACAAACCCCAGTATTTGCGGTTCATATGAGATTGTCTGCGCGTTGGACAATCTGTGCAACAAAAAGGCGATGCCGTATGCCACCAGCGCTATGGGTTGAACCAACTTTGCCACCTCTTTGGCGGAACGACCCTTTGCTATCAAACCGAACACCATTAGAGGGCCCGGTGTCGCCGCCCAAACAGTCGCAAGCCCAGACAGTCCTGTAACGACTGAAAACCCTGCGTTGCCAATGGATCCCCGCAAGGGAAGCAAGGTCGTAATCAACCCGATCAGCAGTAGACACGCCGTCAGGGCAAGAACAAATGCTTCGCTCAAAAAGGGATACACAACAAGGCCACCGGCCACCCCGATACAGCATCCAATGACCGCGGTGCGGATTAGTTGACGGTTGTTTTTTAGAACATGCCGGTCTGTCGCTACCAATGAAACAAACGTGTTCAACAAGAGCAAGACTGGAACTGCCGTCGACGTGCCAAGTAAAATCATCATGGGCGGTCCCGCGATGATGCTGAACCCGATACCAACTCCGACTTGCAGCATTGCGCCAAGGCAGATGGCAATCATCAGGAATGACAGGTCGACGGACACTCAAAACTCCTATGGATCAAGGCAATGTCGCAAGGCCTCAGATATTCCGAGGTCCCCGCCAGCGTCCATTCTTTTTCTCTTTCAGTGACCGCTTTGGTACGGTCAGCGCTGCCACGGCATCAGTCCCGAGTATGGCACCCGGGTCGTCACAGCGTGCGCCATTTGCGCTAGTGTGGTCAGGTCAAAGACAGGAAGCTGCAGTTCTTCCTGAAGCCGCGATGCGTAAGGCGGCAAGTCCGTGCATTCCAAAACCAACGACCGAATGTCCGGAGCTTCAAGAACCAGATTACGGGCCGCATCCAAGACCTCGGTCTCGATCAGGTCCGTGTCCATCCGGGTCCGTGTGTTCCGCAAGATCACTTCGGCGAATTCTGTGGTATCTTCCAATCCCTTCACGGCCACAGGAACACCTGATGCACCGACACCTTCGAAATGCCGGGGCGTCAATGCGGATGCATCTGCGGTTAGCACGCCCACTGGCGCGTTGGTCCCGGTCATGTGAAAGGCCAACGGAACCTGGATCAGGCTGGAGGCAAAGACAGGCACTGAAACCGCAGCTGCCAATTCTTTTTGAAACAAGGCTAGAAAGCCGCAACTGCCTGTGATGGCTCGCACGCCTTCAGCCTCAAGCCGCTTGGCGCCTTCGATGAACGGCGCCAGTAACTCGGGCGAAGGGTTGTTCAGCAAGGTCGGGACCGTCACACCGTCGATCATCTCATACAGAACCGGAAATGGCAGACTGGAAGGGTTCTTGATGTGACCCGGTGGTTTTGGAAAATAGCTTTCAAGGCACAGAACACCAATTGACGCCCCGCAAATGTTCTGGCCACCCTTGTAGATAGGCATTGTCATCCGATCCTTTTGATTTGAAGGTTCAAAACCGGGCCAGCGAAAACGGGGCCAGATCGATGTTTGGGCTGCGACCGGACACAATATCGGCCACAAGCTCGCCGGTTTTCGGCGCCATCATCAGCCCATAGTGAGAATGCCCGAACGCGGTATAGAGCCCTTCCCGCCCGTTAACTGGTCCGATCGCGGGTAAACTGTCCGGAAAGGACGGGCGTCGACCCATCCAAAATTGTGCCTCGCCTGTATTGAGGCTTGGCACCATGGCCTTGGCCTGTTCAGTCAGGATTTTTTTCTTGCGTGGATCAGCGGGCGCGTCGACGCTACCAAATTCGGCCGTGCCAGCGACTCTCAGACCGTCCTGCATCGAACTTGCGACCACCTTTGCGTCTACATCCATGACCGAATTGTTCAATTGGGCTAAGGGCTTAGGGAATTCGACATGGTAGCCCCGTTCGGCCACAAGCGGCACAGGCATCCCCAATGGTTTCAGCAGGTCGGCGGACCACACACCGGCCGCGAGGATGATGCTGGCAGCACGCATCGTGCCCTGCGAGGTTGTAATCTGCCAACCACCATCTTCTGCCGGTGCCAGCATGGTGACTTCGGTTTGTACTATTTCGGCGCCTTGCGAGCGCGCTTTTTCAGCCAGAACCGCCCCCACACGTCCTGGTGAGGTTACGCGCGCCTGACCTTTTATCACGATCGCGGCTTTGAATTCTTCTGACAGTGCAGGTTCCAGGTCGCGCAACTCGGCACCATCGACAAGCTCCAGATCGCCTCCTTTTTCCTGGCGGATCAGATATCCAAGCCCATTCAGATCAGCCTGCTTCCGGTGGCGAAAAGCGTGAATATAGTAGCTGTCAGTGATCAGGTTTTCGTGCCCGGTGCCTTGAAGGTGACGACGATACAGGTCGATGGAAGGGCGGCACAAAAGCTCCATCGCGTCCGAGATTTCGCGCACTGACTTTTCACCGGAGTTTCCCAAAAACCGCAGCCCCCAGGGGATCATTTTTGGCCAGAAACTGGTTCTGACCGAAAGCGCACTTTTAGGATCCAGTAGCATCTGGGGCAGTGATTTCCATATGCCCGGCATCGCTTGCGGAATGATTGACCACGGCGACACTACACCTGCATTCCCGAAAGAGGTTTCCTGCCCCGGTTGACCGCGGTCAATCAGCCGAACAGAAATGCCGCGCTCTTGTAGTGACAAAGCGCAACAAATGCCGACGATCCCTGCGCCGATGATAGTCACTTGTTCTGTCATCGATTCAGGCCGGTGAGTGACTGCGATTGCGGGCGATTAATTGGGTGACAATGACCGGCGAGGCCACAGCCAGCGCGATCAGATCTGCCGTCAGACTAGGCGCAACAAAGATAATCCCAGCGATGGCCAACAGAATGCGCGATGCGATATTCAGCGGGCTCAACCAATACCCAACCACAGCCGCCGACAGGGCAATAACCCCGGCGATGCAACTGGTCGCGGTATAGGTGAATTCCCATAGGTTGAACCCGGTTGACGACACAAACAGCAGGACCGGCGCATAGACAAAGGCCATGGGCGCAATCACTTTGCCCAATCCAAGGGTGAAGGCAGAAAGACCAGTTCGGAACGGGTTCGAGTTCGCAATGGCAGCCGCGGCATAGGCTGAAGTACAGACCGGTGGTGTAATCTCGGACACCACGCCATAGTAGAGCACGAAAAGGTGGCTGGCGATGGGTGGAACACCCAGCTGCGCCAGCGCAGGCTGCGCCACTGACACCAGCATGATATACAGCGCGGTGGTCGGAATGCCCGCGCCCATCAGGATACAGACGACGGCGATGAACACCAATGAGATGAACAATTGTAAGTCTTCCATCGCAAAGAACTGGAAGCTGCCGAACGAGATCATGTTGTACAGATCCGATGCCAGGTTGCCTGCGCCTTGCGTAACCATGAAACCGATGCGGAACCCGATGCCAGTGGTGTTGATCACGCCTACCACGATACCAACCGCAGCAGCGGCGGCACCCACGGCTAGCGAGTATTTCACACCCAATTCTACCGCCTGCAGCATCTCGGGCACTTCGATGCGTTTCTGAGGGTTCAATGTTGCGACCACCGTCAATCCGCACAGGATTGTTGTCATGGTCAGGTCAAAGCCGCCGTCTGAGAACTTCCACAGTACAAAGCTGAGGAACGCTGCCGCGTAGATCAGTGTCGGAGGTTGCCTCAAGCGCGACATGCCCGCGATTACAGCAAGTGATATGCCGCAGAAGGCCGACATGAAGGGCGTGTAACCCGTGAACAGAACTACTAGCAGGCCGATCAGGGGAACTATGTTGGCCCAGCCTTCGGCCCAGACGGCTTTGAGCTGCGGCAGTTGCTCTTTGGTCAGACCTTTGAGATTTAGCTTGCGTGCCATCAGGTGCACGACAGCAAAGACGCCAACATAGTGCAGGAGTGCTGGGAAAATCGCAGCAATAACGATGGTGGTGTAGGGAACCTCAAGAAACTCTGCCATGATAAAGGCAGCGGCACCCATGATCGGCGGAGTGATCTGACCACCCGCCGAGGAAGCAGCCTCGACCCCACCCGCAAAATGGCCGGGGTATCCAAGGCGCTTCATGTTGGGAATTGTCAGCGCGCCGGTTGATACGGTGTTGGCCACCGAAGAACCCGAGATCGTGCCGAAGAAGGCCGAGGATACCACCGACACTTTTGCCGGACCGCCGGTATAGCGGCCCGCCAAAATGGTGGCGTTGTCGATGAAAAGTTGCCCCAACCCGGTGCGTTGCGCGATCACGCCAAACATCACAAAGTGGAAAACGATTGTCGAGACGACCCACAACGTGACGCCGTAGATGCCCTCCTGCGGAAAGTACATCGACGAAACGAAGGTTTTGAAGTTCACGCCAGGATGCTGCAACAATCCGGGGAAATACGGCCCAAGCAAAGCGTATGAGATAAATACGCAGATGATCAGCGGCAGAACCCAACCAAGCGTGCGGCGTGCGATGTCCAGCACCAGCAGGATGATGATCACACCCAAAATCACGTCATAACTGTTGGGGTTACCCATTCGGAAGGTCTGTTCCTCAATCCCAAGAAACGTAATGCCACGCCAGGCGACGCCCACATACAGCGCCGCGATGATCCCAAGGGCCATGAAGACCAGATCGTAAAGAGGGATGTTGCCGATCCGGAACCTGCTGACCTTTAGCGCGTAAAGGCTTTTGGCCCCGATAATCGGGATCGTCGCGTAGACCAGAATGAACAGCAGTGCCAGATAGATGCCCATGTGCCAGTGATCTGCCGGCAGGCCAAAACCGGCCGTGAAGAATTCGTAAAACGCAAAGATCAGGGCCACAACGCGCAGGACCTTGCCGGTTGTCGGCGTAACCTGCCGGACGGCAGCACCCTCGTCGAACTGTTCTTCGATGGCCGCTAATTCTTCGGCTGTGAGTTCGTGGTCATCAAGATTCTTAGTCGTGGACATGATGGCCCCCTGATTTCGCGCATTTAGAGTGTGCGGTGCCCCAAATAGGGGCACCGGACGATGAGTTGAGATGAGAACGGGTTACTGAAGAAGTCCGGCTTCTTTGTAGAACTTCTCAGCACCCGGATGCAGCGGAACGCCCAGTGCTTCGACACCATCCAGAGCGGTATCAGGGGTGATCTGCTTGCCCTTGGCATGACCGTTATCCAACAGCTTGCGTGTGTTGTCGTTCCACATCGCCTTGGTCAGTTCATAGACCAGATCGTCAGACAGGTCTGACGACACAACCAGCATCGCGCTAACCGCGGGGGTCTTGGTTTCGCCGTCGATGCCTTCATACACGCCACCTGGAATGGCAGAAGGGATATAAGCCGGAATGATCTCGTTGATCTTGCCCAAATCTTCGTCAGAGAAGGAATGCAGGTTCATACCTTTGGTCGAAGACAGCTGCACCATCGCAGCAACCGGCCAGCCTGCGGCATAGAAATAGGCGTCAAGCTGACCATCGGCCAGACGTTCGGCACTCTGACTGTTGTTCAACTCGGCCTCATCCATGTTGTCACGGTTGACACCCCAAGCATCCAGCATCTGCAAAACGGCTACCTGCGTGCCGGAACCAGCCTGAGCAATACCAACACGCTTGCCTTCCAGGTCACTCAGATCGTTAATCGTCGAGCCGGCCGGAAGCACCAGATGCAGGTCTTCTGGGAACAGGTTGGCTACGATGCGCAGTTTGGGATGGGGTTTGCCTTCGAACTTACCTTCACCCAGATACATCGAACGGGTGACATCGGCTGCAGCCAGCCCGGCCTCAAGTTCTCCATTCTGCACAGCGGCATTGTTGAAGACCGAAGCGGTGGTGGATTGCGCGATCGCGATCAGGCCCGGAACACCGCACTGGCCGCCTTCTTCACACGGGCGCGATCCCGGAGGGGCGGAGATTCCATTTGCAATGGTGCCACCGATGGGGAAATAGGTTCCGCCAGCGCCACCGGTGCCAATACGGAAGAACGTTGGGTCCTGCGCCAGCGCGGGGGCTGCCAGCGCGCCCGCCAATGCAAGACCAGTCAAGCATTTCACAAATTTCATTATCATCTCCCTTGTTGGAATTTCGGTTTTGGTTTTCCCAAACTTCGATCCCACAAGCGTAGAGACAAACTGCATAAATACAAATTTGTTATATTTCACTAAACTAAAGTTTTGCTTATGTTTAAGAATATGAACCTAACTCAGCTAACCGTATTTCGTGAGGTGATGGAGACCGGATCCATCTCTCAAACCGCCAAGAAACTAAATCGCACGCAGCCTGCGATTAGCCTAGCGTTGAAAAACCTTGAAAAGACATTGGGCCTGACGTTGTTCGAACGTAAGGGAAGAAGATTGGTGCCAGTCCCCGAGGCGCACTATCTCTTAGCCGAAACTACGGGTATTTTGGACCGCTTGGCGACAATCTCCAGCACGATGGAAGGACTTATCAAAGGGCATGCCGGAAGCTTGAATATTGCAACGATGCCGGGTCCATCTGCCTTTTTGTTCCCACGTTTCATAAGCCAATCAGTTGGTGAAAACCCCGATATTCGCATCACGCTTTCGACACGCAGTTCACCGCAGATTATGGAGCTTGCGGGGACGCAAAATATCGACTTCGGCTTTGCTGACTTCGAGCATTCAGCCGGCAAAGAACCCCAGTATTCCGCTGAACTTATCCGGGCTGATTGCTTCTGTGCTATTGACTGTGAACATCCTCTTGCGTCGCGCAAGATCCTGAAACTATCGGATCTTGACGGAACGCCAATGGGCGGCCTGCATCCTTCACACCCGTTCCAACGGAAAGTCCGGCAGGAGTTCGAGGACGTTGCCGTTGAGTACAATCAGACTGTTACCTGCCAGTATTTTCTACCTCTCATCCCGTTTGTCAGTTCGGGGCAGTGTTGCAGTATCGTTGACCCGCTGACAGTTGCGACCGAAAGAGAGCTTAATCTATCCAATGGAAAGCTTGTGTTTTTACCTTTCGAGAAACCATTAAGATATGAATACGCTCTCCTCGAACCCGACCACAGGCCACCATCCCAATTGGCAATACAGATCAAAGCAGGTTGGAAAGCCGAAGTGTTGAGGAAGTTGGAAGCGGTGATGGCAAACCCTCGCGCCACATCGATTGAAGACGCGCGAGGCGAGCAGAGTTGAAGTTTTTTGGCTGCCGCACCCTAAATCCAGCGAGATCGACAGGCGGCTTTGACCAATATGCAGTAACGCGACGAATAGCGGCTCTGGGCCGCGAATTACTCGGGCATGCGATCGCGCGCGAGTGTGTTGGCCCAATGCGGGAAAGTTCCAGTCGCAAGTTAGAAGTCTCAAGGGTCGTTGCGACGGTTTCCGCTATCTCAATTTCATCAGTTCATCTCTAAATGCCTCGGTTGGAGTTTGCCATCCAAGGCACTTTCTAGGTGTCCCGTTTAGGCGGT